>JASMTM010000131.1:0-6057 GCA_041694295.1 Petrotogales bacterium | reverse complement strand
CCACTAAGAATAAGCGTAGGTATGTCAATTTCTCTCAATCTGTTTGTGACATCCCAATTCCTGAGAGTGCCATTTACTTCGAACTCACTGTTTCCCCACATTTTATTGTACGCTTCGTGATTTTTCGAGAATTTTTCCAGCGATCTCATCAATGATTCCGGCCATGGCTCAAGTCTGCAAACGAATTTCCTGTAGAAAGCCATAATTGCCTTCTCATATTCGCTCTGATCTATATCCAGACCTTTTTCATGATCTCTTATTACTTTTTGATACTCTTCGGGCAACTGATTAATTAATTTACTTGTTTCTTCACCCCACAATGGGGCACTGGATAGCGAATCAGCAAGTATCAAACTTTTAATACCTGCAGGTTTCTCCAAAATATATTCAAGTGCCAGCATACCGCCCCAGGATTGTCCAAACAGATGAAATTCATTAAGTTTTAGTTCTTTCCTTAACTCTTTTATTTCTTTTAAAAACAGAGATATTTTCCATTCAATGGCATCGTTAGGTAGTTCTGAATTTCCTGAGCCAAGTTGATCATAAAAGATTACCTGCCTGCCGGTTTTGGCAATTTCTGAAAGTGGTTCAAGATAATCATGACTGAAGTTGGGCCCACCATGTAAACACAACAGAGGATACTTTCCTGGATTGGTTTTTCCAATAGCTTTATACCATGTTTTAAATCCATCAAATTCTGCGTAGCCTTCGTTAATGATTTTTGTACTCACAGCAATCCCTCCATTTGATAACCCCACTCTTTAATTATGCCAGTAATTTTATTTTATTTATAGAAAATGAAAGACTTAAAGAAGGTGATCAACTTATTCTTGACCTATTATGTTTCCTTCTTCATCTGCAATGAAGGTACATTTAGCTAAATCAAGAATTACATATTCGTTATTCCAGAGATCTTTTACGACCGCACATTTACCTATCTTTATATCAAATGGTTCAGTAAACACACGACCTCCCACTTTTTCTATTTCTTTAATTGCATCAATAACGGGAATCTACTTTGAAATCAACTTCCGATTTTCTACCAGAGCTGTGCAGAACGACTTCCGTTACATCCTCATCCATGCCCAGACCAACTGAATTTTCTGTTTTCCAGTTCATCTTTAGCCCCAAAGTTTTCTCATAACACTCCAAACCCTCTTGAAAATCAGATACATATAAACTAACACAGTCCATCTTTTTGAACAGAGCTTTATTCATTTGTTCCTCTTATTCTTAAGTTGAAATACAATAGTCGTCCAATAGACAAACTAATGAATTGAGCTAAACGTAATAATAAATTTCTTTTTTAGAAGATTCTATTTTTTTGTCTCCTTATACATTCATTCAATTGAATAAATATATAACGAAACATCTCCTCTTTATTTTTGATTCGTTCTTATTACGATAATGATATGAGAAAAACCTTAGTCACATTAGAAAATATAGAGAAAACATTATTCATTTTAGTTGCTGTATAATGTGCCTGACATACTTTGTAGCGAGCCTTATTGTTGCCTTACTTCTTTAGAACTATATTAAGTATGGGATTAGTAAAATGAACAAGTTATCAGCGAAATTGGGATTTTGGTCTGCTTTTATTTGTTTGCTTTTGTTTTATACATGGTAGGTTTTATGGCTATACTCATTGTTAATCCACCTTTTGCCTGGACGAATCTTACAGATTTTGTAGAATATGCGAACACTTACAATCAGTTTTATAAATATATGGCAGAATTTTCAATGTTGATCAGCTTGGTGTTTTTTGTGATTTTGCTAAGTGCTGTATCTGATTTTGCCCCAAAATCAAAAAAACATTTGCAAGAATCGGTATACATTTTGCAGTGGCTTTTTCAATAACAATATGTATTAATTATTTCGTCCAGTTTACAGCAGTCAGATTGCAGATTGAAGAAGGAATCACAGAAGGATTGTAGCAATTTGTACAGAGTTTTCCCATTTCAGGCATTGCAGCCATCAACATGCTTGGCTGGACGGTTTTCTTTGATTTTTCATCTATATTTGTTGGCTTTGCTTTTTTAGGTGGAAAATTGGAGAAGTTTATTAAATTTATTTTTATAGCGAACGCCGTTAATTCACTCCTGGGAGGAATTAGATATACCTTTGTCATTTTTTCTCTCATCTTTTTACAATGTATCTGGGTATGGGATTTTTCGTTGTGCTTGTAATGATTTCCCTTCTGTTCTATTTCAGAAAATCTGTTAATATATCATAGACTATTAGAATAACCGTGTGAAATATATGTAATCTCAGGAGTGTATTATGATTTACCTGATTCTGGCAATTCTTTGCAGTTCATCTATTGCGCTAATTTTCAAATACAGCGAATCTAAAAATATGAATCGGTTTGTAATTACAATGTTTAACTACATTGGAGCTGCAATCACAGCATTCGTGATGTTGATTATCGATTTTCCTGAAACAGGATCGGAGGGTGGTACTTTCACAGAGGTCATCATTAGATCTACAGACCTTTTTAGCAAGAACAGCAGTATTATTTGGGGAGTCAGCATTGGGTTGTTTTCGGGTATACTATTCTTTCTCGGATTCATTTATTATCAAAAAAGTGTTAAAGAAAATGGAGTTAGTCTTTCAGGAGCCTTTGGCAAGTTGGGAATACTTGTTCCGATGACTCTTGGAATGATTCTCTGGAAAGAAATCCCCTTACCACTTCAATGGGTCGGTATAGTTCTGGCTATCGCTTCCATAATTTTGGTAAACAATCCTTTCAGGTCTAGAACTGACAAAATCAGACTCTCATTATTGCTTCTGTTCCTATTCAACGGACTCGCTGAATTCTCCAATAAGTTATTTCAGAACTATACTGTTACAGGCTACAAGAATATTTTCCTACTCTGCGTTTTTTTCAGTGCATTCTTAATAAGCTTTGCAGTTTTCAGAAAAAAAGAAATCAAATTGAAGAGAGAAGATGTTATTACAGGTTTGATAGTAGGATTACCCAACTTTTTTTCTTCATTTTTCCTTATAATGGCCCTGGAAGGAATAAAGAGTTCAGTTGTCTTTCCAGTTTTTAGTGCAGGAAGCGTTGTTATGATAGGTCTTGGAGGTTTTTTCATTTTCAGAGAAAAATTGGAAGGAAAAGACATTATTTCACTAATCATGATCTTATTAGCGCTTATACTTATAAACATTTAATGAGGTGATTATAAACAATGCTATATAAAGTAGCTAAAACCTTTGTAAGTGAAATGGAATCATTTATTGAGCTTGAAAAAGGCGAAAGGGTTATCCCAGGGAAACAGTATGGAGGGAACAAAAATTGGATATACTGTAAAAAAGTTGATAGTGAAGGGGCTGGATGGGTACCTTTTCAATCGATAGATACAAAAGGTGAAACTGAGACAGTAACGGAACGTTATTCAGCCAGAGAAATGAATGTCTGTAAAGGAGAAATCGTTAACGGTATCAATAGGCTAAATAGATGGATTTGGTGCATAAAAGAAGATGGTAATGAAGGCTGGATACCGGAGGAAAATCTCAGCCTTGTTGAACATGATTTTCAAGCGCTTTATTCCAAAGGAATGAACGCTGTATTCGAAGGATGGGATTTCAATTATCTTGATAAACGAATGATTACGATTGAACAAATACCATGGAATTATAGGGAAATTGTTAAAAAACAGCTAGCAAAGTCATCTTGCTTACTTGATATGGGTACTGGGGGTGGAGAATTTCTCGCTTCACTGGGGAAACTTCCCAAAAAGAGTTTTGCAACAGAATCTTACAAACCCAATATCCCCGTTGCCAGAAAAAGACTTGAACCTCTTGGTGTTGAGGTGAAAAAATTTGAAGATGATGCAAATTTGCCCTTTAATGATAACTCCTTCGATCTTATAATAAACAGACACGATTCTTACCTGCCTGAAGAACTCATGAGAATAATGAAGGAAAGGGGCATCTTTATAACCCAGCAGGTGGGTGAACTGGACAATATCGAGTTGAACCATTTCTTTGATGATCATTCAAGAGATAAGAATAATTGGTGCCTTAACAATGCCATAAATGAGCTGAAGACAGCAGGCTTTGATATTTTGAAAAAGAACGAAGTATTCTTAGAAACATTTTTTACAGACATTGCTGCTATTGTTTATTACCTGAAGGTAATCCAGTGGCAGATACCTGGAATTGATCTGGGTAAACCTGCAATAAAAAATAAACTAAAAGAGCTTCATGAAATTATCATTGAAAAAGGTTCATTTAAAACTAAACAACACAGGTTTATGATCATTGCTAAAAAACTATAGATTGGATGGAATAAGAATGAAAAAAGAAGATATTGTTAATTACAACAGGAAAGCCTGGGACAAATACGTAGATGAAAAAATTACATGGTCAATACCTGTGAGTCACGAAATTGTTGAAGAAGCTAAGAAAGGCAACTGGAATATCATACTTACCCCAATTAAATCCGTTCCTAAAGAATGGACGGGGAACGTAAAGGGAAAAAGGATCCTTTGTCTTGCTTCAGGTGGTGGTCAACAGGGGCCAATACTGGCCGCAGCAGGTGCCGTAGTGACTGTTTTTGACAACTCTCCAAAACAACTAAAGCAGGATGAATTGGTCGCAAAAAGAGATAAATTAAATCTAAAGACAGTTCTTGGAGATATGAGAGACCTTTCAGCTTTTGAGAATGAATACTTTGACCTTATCATACATCCTGTTTCAAATTGTTTTGTTCCTGAACTCGAATCTGTTTGGAAGGAATCATACAGAGTATTAAAGCACGGAGGATCACTGTTATCTGGTTTTTCAAAACCGGAGATGTATCTGTTTACCGATGAGGACATAGAAATGGGTAATCTTATCGTTAAGAATAAGCTACCCTACTGCACACTGGAGGAAACAAATGGTGATATGAAAAGTTATTCAAAAACGGGCAGGGCCGTTGAGTACAGCCATACGTTGGAAAATCAAATCGGTGGTCAAATAAAGGCTGGTTTTATAATAGCTGGTTTTTATGAGGACGTTTTTGAAAATGACCTCCTTTCAAAGTACTTCCCAACATTCATTGCAACAAAGGCCAAAAAATTATAAAAACTTCTAAGCAAACTTTAAGGTTATTCAAAGGTTATTTTAAGTTTCACCTCGTAAGATGTAATCGAGGAACAAAATTATGGAGGTGAAAAAAATGAAAAAGAAATTCTTGGCAGTAACACTTATCAGCTTAATGGTAATCGGAACAGGCGTCTTTGCTTTTGGCCCCAGATGGGATGCAGAAACGCAGGAAAATCCTATGGGTAATTACAGAATGAGAGACACGGCAGAATTTGAACCACAGTACATTAACAGAGAGGATTCAGTTTATTTCTCTGGAGAAGACATTGAATTCGAAGGAACAGTTGTTGAAGTTAAGGCTTTTCCAACAGTATTTGTAGTAGAAACAGAAGATGGCACAACCTATGAAGTTCATTCAGGACCAGTCTGGTTGTATGAAGATGTTGAAGTCGTAGCAGGCACAGAAGTAGAAATCACCGGAAAACTTATATCCGATGAAGATGGCGATTTTGTAGTACTAACAACAATAACAGTAGATGGTGAAGAAATCATCATTAGAGAAGCTGATGGTTTTGGTTTCAAAGGAAACGGCCCCACTAATAAGGCACAGCAGTCAAGCAACAGACGCGGTGGTTTTGACACAAAGGGTAACAGAAACATGAGACAAACAAACGATAACAGACGCTGCTGGTAATTATAAACTAACTTAAACACAGTTATCTACGGGAGCTTATTAGGGCTCCCGTTTTTTTGTTTAATACGCAACAATGCTATAATCTCAGTGTTTTACATTATTTGCTGAAATTAAATTAAGCTCAAATGAATCATAGGAGAGTGATTATCATTAATCCAAACACAAGGGTACTGAACCGTTTAAAGGGAAAGAGTGTAGATAAGCCACCTAATTTGAATATTATTATGGCATTTGCAGCTAAATATATTGGAGTAAACTACAAAAAGTATGTAACTGATTATAGATATCTTGTTGATGGAAACATAAGGTGCTGCGAAGATTTTGGAATA
>JASMTM010000130.1:0-3126 GCA_041694295.1 Petrotogales bacterium | reverse complement strand
TTGTCGATATCCAGGTGCTGTTCTGTTTTTCCGCCGTTGGAAGGCCTTGTAACCGTAATTACTGGTATTCCTGCTTTGTTCGCTTCCAGTACAGCTGTGACAATCGCATCTGAATCCACAGGATTAATAATTAGTACATCAACATTTCTGGTTATTAAATCCTGTATCTGCGAATATTGTTTTGATGGAGAGTCCTGAGCGTCGAGTACGATGTAGTCAAGCCCCAATTCGTTACACTTGTCTTCTCCACCTTCTTTCATGCTAACAAAGAATGGATTGGCAAGTGTGGAAACAGCAAATCCGATTGTTTTTGCAGCCATTCCACTGAATGCAAATACAGCTAATAACAAAACCACTAACAATGATCTTTTCATTTCACAAACCTCCTTTAAGTTTTTGCTTTTTTATGGTGTCATTCTCCGCGTTTAGCAAGAACTGCCACAAGGATAATTACTCCTCTGACTATTTCTTGGAAAAACGAGGAAACACCAATTAAGTTCATTCCGTTGTTAATAACACCAATCACTACTGCCCCAAGCAAAGTGCCAAGAGCAGTTCCAACTCCACCAGATAGTGAGGCACCCCCAAGAATAACTGCAGCTATCACATTAAGTTCCATACCTTCAGCAGCTGTTGGTGAACCCGAGAGAAGCTTGGAAGCGATTAAAATGCCCCCAACTGCACTCATCAAACCAGAAATGGCAAAGGCTGAAATTCTATATTTACTTACAGGTATAGCTGAAAGCTTTGCAGCCTCTCTGTTTGCTCCAATGGCACGCGTATATATACCATGTTTGGTTTTTCTGAGGAAATAGAAGGCTACAAGAAAAATTGCAACTGCTATTATAGTAGAAACAGGTACATTTCCCACATAACCGGCTCCCAATTGGCTAAAGCTTACAGGTAATCCTGAAATTGGTTTACCGTCAGACCATACTAGTGCAGCACCTCTGGCTATACCAAGCATAGCCAAGGTGACTATAAAAGACTGAACCTTTCCATAAACAACCAGTGCACCGTTAATAAATCCTGCAAGTAGTCCGATAGAAAGTCCAGCCAGAATACCAAAAAATATCGAACCTGTGTTAACAATGGTAAACGCTGCTGCAACTCCCACAAGGGCTGCTACTGATCCAACTGAAAGGTCAATTTCTCCTATTAAAATTACTAAGGTCATTCCAATTGCAACGATTAATGTAACTGAAACCTGTCTGGTAATATTTAGTAAGTTTCTCGAGGTTAAAAAATACGGAGACATTATTGTAAAGAAAACCAGCAAAGTTACAAGAATAATTATTAAACCTAATTCGCCTTTTAAAAGCCTTTTGAAGTTTAATTTAGTTTTTGCAGCATCTCTTTTTGGTTTGGAATTTGAATTGGTCATGATAGGCCTCCTAGAGCATAACTCATTATATCTTCTGTGTTAATTTCTTCAGATCGCATTTCTTTAATAATATTTCCTTTCCTTAAAATTAAAACCCTGTCACAAATTCCACTTATTTCCTTGAACTCAGATGAAAGTAGCAAAATAGAAGTTCCTGCATCAGCCAGTTTGTTAATTAGATTGTATATTTCTGTTTTGGCTCCAACATCAATTCCTCTTGTTGGTTCATCGAGTATTACAATCTCTGGTTTTCCACCTAACCATTTTCCTATAACAATTTTTTGCTGATTTCCACCAGAAAAATTCCGGGCTTTCATCTGCAAATCAAGTGGTGTTATACTAAGTTTCTGCGCAGTATCATATGCGAGTTGTCTTTTAGATTTTTTTAGTATTAGTGTTAATTTGGTTACTATATCTATGTTTGGTAATGTTATGTTATCTTCCAATGAGAAATCTGGAAAAAGACCCTGCTCTTTTCTGTCTTCTGGTATAAGAGCAAGGCCGTTTATTTTTGAATTCATAGGGTTATTCTTTTTCATTATGGAATTTTTGATTTTTATAGAGCCTTGAATTTTTTTGGTAGCTCCAAAAAGGCCAAGGGCTAGTTCACTCTTTCCAGAACCAATGATGCCCGTAATACCCAGTATCTCCCCTTTTTTGAGTTTGAATGAAATTGGCTCTTTCATTTTTTTAGCTTTGAAATTTTTTACAGTCATTATTATTTCGTTATTATATTGCTTCTCTTTAGAGGGGAACTCATTCTTAATGGTATGACCGAGCATAGCCTTCACAAGAGTTCTTGTATCAACTTCCTCTACGTTGAATGTTCCTGCATTTTCTCCATCTCTTAACACTGTTGCTCGATCACATATTCTAAAGACCTCGTCCAGATAATGTGAAATGTAAATCATATTCACATTCTTTTTTTTCAGATCATCCAGAATATTAAAAAAGGTTTCAGTTTCTGCCCTGCTCATACCCGTTGTTGGTTCATCCAATAGAAGGATTTTTGAGTCTACTGAAAGTGCCTTGATTATTTCAATTATTCTTTTTTCACCCATACCCAGTTCTGATACCTGAGTTTTTGGATTTATTTCGATATTAAAATTCTTCAAATAATCTACTGAATTCTTGATCAGTTCTTTTTTCCAGATTGTGCCCATGATTTTGCCTGATGGTTCATGACCTAAATAAATGTTTTCCGCCACAGAAAGATTCTCTATCAAACTAAGTTCCTGATATATGGCTGCTATGCCTTTATATCTCGCATCTATTGGGTTCATTATTTCATTTTCATCGCCTTCGATGAATATTTTCCCATCATCTTTCTTATAAACTCCTGTCAATATTTTTACTAGTGTAGATTTTCCAGCACCATTTTCACCCAGGAGGGCGTGAACTTCTCCCTCTTTTAGCAGAAAATCTACTTCCTTTAAAGCTCTAATACCACCAAAATTCTTATTGATTTTTTTCATTTCAAGAACTGTGCTGGACACAAAAATCATCCTCCATTACTCAGGTAGAGACTGATTTCAGATAAATCGGGTATTGATGTTTGAGCTCCAGCTTTTGTTGTACTCAAGCCTGCAGCAACATTTGCAAATTCAATAGATTTTCTCATAGGTCTATTTGCTGAAAGTGACGCGGCAAGAGCACCAGAAAAAACGTCCCCTGCTGCCGTAGAATCTATGGTTTTTACTTGAAGTGAACAAAAGTGGATTACCCGATCTTTGTATAGTGCG
>JASMTM010000129.1:0-2806 GCA_041694295.1 Petrotogales bacterium | reverse complement strand
ATTGAATGCTACATCTGCACCCATTCATTGAGCGGGATTCCTACATATGTTCACTCGTATTAATAGTTATCATACAAACAAATATTGAAATGAAATGTGGAGAACTTCAAAAAAACAAATCATTCATAAATGGAACGCATAAATAGAATGAAGAACCTATCAAGCTGGCATATTTCAAAACAAAATACGAAGATCCCACAAAAAATATTGCAAAAGCAAATCCCGGGAAATATATATTGAGAAGATGTGGCCAGCATGGTAAAAAAATCAAAAGACATACGGAAACTCGACACAGATGTCGATAAAATGCGTATCAGACGCAAAGACAGTGAGGACCTGAAAGTAAAGGAAAATGTATTTGATGAAACCACACTCAAAGCTCTGTATGACCTGGCAAGAAAAGGTGTGATAGAAAGTCTCGGTGGGTCTATCAGCACCGGTAAGGAGGCAAATGTGTTCCTTGCAGAAGGCAAAGACAAAAATGTTGCACTCAAAATATACCGCATATCTTCAAGCACTTTTAATTCCATGGATGAATACATAAGTGGAGACCCACGTTTTAGCAATATACGCCACAAGAAAAAAGACATCATATATGCATGGACAAAAAAAGAGTACCGCAATCTTATGCGTGCCAGGGAATGTGGCATAGCCACCCCCAGACCAATAGATACTCACAAAAACATACTTGCCATGGAATTTATCGGAGAAGGAGACAAACCCTACCCCCTTCTAAAAGAAGTAAAAATTAACGAACAATCTGCACAAATGATTTTTGATACCATTATACATTACCTCGAGATTCTTTACAATGAAGCCAAGCTAGTACATGGAGACCTTAGCGAATACAATATTTTGCTCAATCCATCTACCCTTGAACCATATCTCATAGACATGGGGCAATCTGTAACGCTTGAGCACCCATCCGCAAATGACTTTCTAAAACGAGATATCAGAAACCTTACCCGCCACTTCAAGAAATACGGCATACAATCCGACGAAGAAGAACTTTTAAGGATAATTACCGAAAAACAAAGAAACAAGTAAACACAGGTTGAAATCATGACGCATTTAAAAATACCAAAAGATAGAATTGGTGCAATCATCGGGCCAAAAGGCCAGACTAAAAAATTCATAGAAGAAAAATCCTCTTCACAACTCAACATCGACAGTGAAAACGGGAGCGTGGAAGTCAGACAGGGAGATGATCCCGTAGGAACTCTCAGAGCCATCGAAACAATCAAAGCCATTGGAAGAGGGTTTAACCCTGAAAAAACAATACCAATGCTGGATGATGATCTGCTGATGTTGGAGGTTATTGATCTTTCAAAACATGCATCTACAAATAAGGAAATGACTCGCCTAAAGGGCAGGATTATAGGCAAAGGAGGTAAAACTCGCGAAATTGCTGAAAACCTAATCGGAGTGAAAATCTCAATCTATGGAAAAACAGTCAGTTTCATAGGATACCCGGAGCAAATCCAAATTATGAGAACTGCAGTTGAAATGCTCATAGAAGGATCAAATCATGGCCCCGTTTACAGTTTCCTCGAAAGAAAGCACAAAGAATTGATGCAAGCTCAGCTGGATTCCTATTAATCATACAAAATTAGCCATAGGAGACAAGAATGGAATCAAAGGACCTTATCCAAACCGCAAAGGACATGGGAGAATTCCCCACCCTATTAAAAGCAGCCAAAGCACTTGACCTTATGGAAAAGTATTCCACAGAAGGGCCTTTCACCATTTTTGCGCCAGTGGAAAGTGCTTTTGAACCCATTCCTGATTCAGTGATAGACGATGCCTTCGAAGATCTTGATTATCTTAGAGATATTATTAGTTACCATATAGTAGAAGGAAAATACAGCAGCGAAGACCTCCGCGAAAATACCACATTGACTACGACAGGAGGCAACAAATTGAGGTTGAGGGAAAAGGAGGGGAAAATATTTGTGGAAAACACGCCGATCCTTAAACCTGATATAGAATGCAGCAATGGAATCATACATTCCATAGGAGATATTCTCGTACCCTGAATAGTACTCATTTTCCATTAACTTTCTTAGATGTGGATGAAAAATGCAAATCCGGGCACACCATATATTTTGCATCCAGGGCTTCATCGGGAAGGGTTATTCTGAACAGTTTATAGATAATATGGAAAACATTATTGAAAAAATAAACAGCTGCAATCTCCTGATAGAGGTCACAAATACTCCGGATTGTATTTGCACAGCCTGCCCCAAACTGAAAATCATTGATTCACAAAGCGAAAATGCTAAAATAAGTCCTATTGGTTGTGAAGTTGAAACGAAAGTCAAAATGCTCGACAGAAAAGTAGCTGATTCTCTTGGAATTGATTTTGGAAAACATTACCTGTATAGCGAAATTCTCAAAAAATTGAAATATATCGATGAAGAAAAATTCGATAATATTTGTTCTGAATGCCAATGGTACAGTCTCGGCTACTGTAAAAAAAGAATTATTGGCATATAATGCAAAATGTACCTTTAAGCGCTAAAGCCAAACATTTGTTTTATATACCTAATGTCCCCATTTTCTTTATGGAGTGAAATTGATCCAAGGAGGATAGAATGGCAGAAATAATTCAATTCAACAACCTTACAGTGTGGGACATCGGAGCGGCCCTAGTAGTACTGATTGCAGGTTATATTATTGCCCGCATCCTGACAGGAATGTTTAAAAACAGTATCTCCAGAACAAAATTACCTTCACTTGTGATTGATTTTCTGGCACGGTTTTTCAGCATTCTCCTCTACGTTATTGTAATCCTTGCCACATTGTC
>JASMTM010000128.1:0-3512 GCA_041694295.1 Petrotogales bacterium | reverse complement strand
CAGTCTTGCAATCCCCGTTCTATAAACACTCCAAAACTCAATACTTAAACCTCCAATCACTTTAAGATGATTTCAAAAAGGTGTTTTGCCGCTCCTATTAAAGGACTCGTGTCAATATTTTTAGCTTTTATAACAACAGGTTTTCTTTTATGATTACACAGCTCACTCTTTAATGAATTTTCTAAAAGATCAAAAGCATTTGAAATCTGCCCTCCCATAACAACACAATCAGCACGGAATTCGTAAACAATTGGTTTAATGAATGAACCTATTAACCTACCAATTTTTTCAAAAACTTTTCTTGCACAAATATTCCCCGCTCTGGCTTCTATGGCAATATTTCTGACAGAAATCTTTCCATCACACATTTCTTCATAGGTTTTTTCAAATCCTCTTTTTGAAGCATAATCGTCAAACAAACCATCACCATAGGGTAATCCACCTATCCAGGCCAGTGGTGGAACACCGGGACCCTCCTTAACAATCTTCCCATTTTTCATAAATGCTGATCCAAAACCTGTCCCCAAAGTGATTCCAATAATGTTTTTGTAATTTATTGCTGCTCCAGACCATGCTTCCCCTCTAAGAAAAACCGAGGAATCTTCCTCAAATAGAATTGGAAAATTATCAGAAAGAACAAGTCTTCTTCTGAACTCGTCTTTAAGGTTTACGCCATAAATCGCATTATACTTATCCAAACCTTTAATCAAGCTTATTCCTCTATCGTAGTCAAAGGGACCTGGAACACCACAGGAAATTCCAATTGTTTCTAATGATCTTTTATCCGCACTTTCAAACATTTCTCTCAATATCAATTCAAAACTTTCCAGTATCTCTTCACGGTCACCTTTTGAATTTATGTGCTTACTTCTTGGAAATCCATCTATTATCTGGCCTTGTATATTAATCAAAGAATATTTTATAGAAGTCCCTCCTACATCAACAGCAAGGGCACATTTTACTCTTTCAGGAGAGCTTTTACTATCTTGCACGGTTCATCACCTTTATTAATTACTTCATATTTTTTTACAGCAGCAGGGATAATAACTGTTTCTGAGTAATTCAGGTCAATACCCATGAAATCTTTATCAGAAACATTGATAGAAATTTTGTTACCTTCTACCAGTGTGAGTACATGAAAACTACCATGCGTATAATCTGTATATTCTTTGTTAAAATCAATCCTGTGTACTTTGTGGAAAAATTCTTTCCTATCTGCTATCAGATATTCTTCAACACCGCTTTCTTTTCTTAACATTACCGGTTCAATCTTTAAATTATTTTTTACCCACTCTGTTCTTCTATCAGGGTCAATAACATTAAATGCATGTTCAAGGTGTATGGGTCTCATTGAACCACCAAGATCAGGTCGTAGATGGTCATAAATCTTAAATGTATATCTGTATGTTGTTGAACTAATCTCAAGTACAACCAAACCCTCTCTTGAACCATGAACTGTGCCTGGAGGTATCATAACGATATCGTGCTTACTGACATCTATACCATTAACAAATTCCTTGTAATTGAAGGGTTCATGTTCTTTTTCTGCTCTTTCAGCGGCTTTTTTAAAATCAGAGATGTTAATTTCTTCATTTAATCCAAGGTTGACTTTTCTCCCTTCTTTTGACTCTACAATATAATACATTTCTCCCTGGTGATAGCATTCATTGAAGTTTTCTTTTATATATTCAGTGGTTGGATGCACCTGAACAGATAAATCTCCTCCATTATATGTATCCAGATAGTCAAATCTGACGGGGAACTCTGCACAGAATTTCTCCGGGGAGACGTTTCCAACAATCTGTGAATAAAACATAGTAATAAATGTCTTCCAGGGTATTTCAAGTACTACCGGATTATCCGGGCTAGAAAGAAAGAAACTCATTTCTGGGGCAATCACTTCATAACTCCAGGCGCAGTTATTCCATTCAGCAGGTAACTTTCGAACTTCTTTTAACCATTGTCCTCCCCAGGGTCCCGGTTCATATATTGGCTTTAGTCTGAATGGCTGTTTTGTAAGCTGCTCAAGCAATCTTTCAAATTCAAATTTGCCAATCATCACAGGGAACTGTTCGTCATTTGAATCAACATAGAAATCGGCACAAACCAAGACATGTTTCCTGTGTTTGTCATTGATGGGAAAATCTATATAATATGACTGCTTTGGCCCAATACTTTGTGTTTTGAAATCACTACCCTGTGATCTTTGACGTTTTAACATTTCTTCTCTTGTTAAATCAAAATAAATCACCATATCGTAAAAATCTAAAAGCTCACTTAACCCTGAACCTGTTCCATATACAACAATGATTTCGTTTTCATTGCTTTTCAAGTGTTGCTTCAATTTTCTAATTTCATTCTTATCAAAAAATGAGATAAGTTCACCTTTGTATATTTTGCCAAAAACTGGATCATCGGTAAGATATTCATCAAAGAGCATACTCAATTCCTTATCGTCTTTCATACAATTTCTAATATCAAAAAATTTAATTCCTTTTTCTTTTTCACCAAAATAATTGGAAAAATTGTGATTAATCAAATGCCAGTTAGTCGTAGGAAAGCCATCAAAGGCAATTATTGGTGAATCAATATGTTCCAGGGTTTTTTGAATCTTTCTTACAATCTCTTTGTATCCTGCAAATAGTTTCATCTTATCATGCAGGTAAATCTCATTAACAGCTTCCAGTCTTTCAGGATAATTGACAATTTTCTCTGATTTTTTTCTTGCCATATACCAAACACCTCAGTGATTTTTTAGTAATTTTGCATATCTGACTATTTCATGGGGTTTGACTAAAAACAACCTTCCGGATGTCCCACCATTTTTGGCGTATATCATTGCCTTTTGTACCTTTTCAAGACTCAAACCCTTCGATGCAAGTCCAAAATAACAGGGAACCATCCCCCAAAACGGTGAATCAAGTCCAAGAATTATCCAACCTTTTCCATTTGAGTTAACAAGCTCTTCTTCCCATTTTTTAAGATCTGCCATGGGATCAAAACTCCAGTGCTCTGTTTGTTGATTTAGAACGATAAATTTATCACTTTCGTACACAATTCTGGGAAATTCATTTTCATGTTTATATGTTATTGCATACTCAAATCCAGCTTTTTCAATTACGTTGTACTGAGGTTCTCCGCTCTGATGAATATAAGAAGGACAAGCATCCTGAAAAGAATAATAACCGACTGGAACATTGCTTTCTCCAACATACTTTTTGAACTTCTCTTTCGCTTTTATAAGATTTTCAAGTAATACCTTGCCAGATAAGTATCCTGCTGCTTCTGTAGCAACTCCTGTTCCAGCACTACAAACAAGGGGTTCTGCCGACGGGAATACTCCTCCATGTTCATGTGATAGATAGAATCTCTCAAGCATATCATCAGAGAAATCCCACCATGACGAAGGAAATGCAATTCCATCTCTAATTCCTTTTATCGAATGAAGATCAAGATATCTTGACAGTACAGGTAGATGACCGAGATCTGCAGCGTAGTGCAAAAAACAAACC
>JASMTM010000127.1:0-16653 GCA_041694295.1 Petrotogales bacterium | reverse complement strand
ATCTTTTGAAGTCATTTAATGAGAATGGAGTCTGGTATGTTTCATTGGAAGGGCATGGGATCCATGAAAAGATTACCAGGAGGCAACAGTAAATGATCTTTGAGGATTTTATTGATAATTGTGAAACCCTTTTTCAAAGCTATGAAGAAGGAGATATTGGGCCTTCAGAAATAGCTAGAGAGATCAAACGATATGCCAATGTGCTTGATAAAGAGGAGCTTAAAGGGTTCAATGAACTGCATAAATATCTAAGAAGTTTTTTAGAATACCTGATCATAATTCCAGAACTTCCTGCTCAAAGGCAGAAAGTACGCATAGAAAACAGTAAGAGAATGATCGATAAGTTGAGAAATCGCTTTCTGCTGAAAACCAAAGACGAACTAGTGAATTTGAAAAGCGGTAATCTTTCGCTTGAATCGAAGGTTAAATTTGCTAAAAATGTTGGCGAAAGGCGCTCAAAGATACTCAATAAAATGGGCATTTATACAATCGAAGACCTTCTTTGGTGGCTTCCAAGAGATTATGAAGATAGAAGGAAGATTATCCCTCTTTCGTCGATAACTCCAGAGAAAAAATGCACGGTTCAGGTTACATTGCTTAATTATTCAAAGAAAAAGGTAAAGGGATATTCGATAATCACAGCTGTTGTCTCCGATGGTTTTGGCCAGATTTTATTGAAATGGTTCAACCAGGATTATATCCTTGGTCAGCTGAAGAAAGAAAGTGAGTATATCGTAACAGGCACCCCTAAAAAAAATGCCTTTGGTCCATACGAAATGAATTCTCCAGAAATTGAGGAAATAAGCGGGACTCCACCCAGAGAAATTGTTCCTGTTTATAGTACAACCTCTGGTATTTCACAAAAGATGATGAGAAGGATCTTAAAGAATAATTTAGGAGCAACACAACTTTTTCAGGATACACTTTCAAGAAAACTAAGGGAAGACAAGAATTTACTGAATGTTGTTCATGCCATGCAGGGAATACATTATCCTAAAAGCGTTTATGAGATACGAAAAAGTCGAGAAAGACTGATTTTTGAAGAGTTTTATCTTTTTGAAATTGCATTGTTATTTAATAGAGAAAGATTGAGACTCGATCGTGGAGGTATAAAGAAGAATATCGAAGGAAAAATGGTTCCGTCATTCTGTGAAAGTCTGGATTTTGTATTAACAAATGACCAAAAAAAGGCATTTGAAGAGATACGAAAAGATCTGACATCTGAAAAACCTATGAATCGGTTACTGCAAGGAGATGTCGGATCCGGGAAAACAGTTGTGGCGGAAATGGCAATAATAGATAATTTTGAAGCGGGATTTCAGAGTGCATTTATGGTTCCCACGTCTGTACTCGCTACACAGCACTATGAAAGGCTTGTCAGTGAGCTAGTGAATTTTGGAATTAATGTTGAGTTACTTATTGGATCTATGAAGAAAAGCGATCAAGATAGGATTAAGAGACAGCTGGCCGCGGGAGATATTGATGTGGTAGTAGGTACGCACGCTTTGATACAGGAAAATGTTGAATTTAAAGAGCTGGGGTTGGTCATAATAGATGAACAACATCGTTTTGGTGTAGAGCAAAGGAAAGCTTTGATGAACAAAGGGAATCTAATTGATACGCTTGTTATGACTGCCACACCAATACCAAGGACACTATCACTTACAGCCTACGGTGATCTTGATGTATCAGTAATCAGGGAGATGCCACCTGGAAGGAAACCTGTTAAAACAATGTTGATCATTGATAGCAAGCTGAACGATGTGTATAGCTTTGTCAGAGAAGAAGTGAATAAAGGCAACCAGGTTTTCTTTATTTATCCATTGATTGAAGAATCTGAAGTCATGGACTTGAAAGCTGCAACAGAGGAAGCAGAGAAGCTAAAGAACGAAATATTTCCCGAAATTCCGCTGGAGTTACTTCACGGGCGTATGACTGAAGAACAAAAAAAAGAAATAATGGCGAAATTCAAGAAAAAAGAAATAAAAATACTTGTTTCGACATCAGTAATTGAAGTGGGCATAGACATGCCAAGTGCCACGTTAATGGTAATTGAGCATCCTGAAAGATTTGGTCTGGCTCAGTTACATCAATTAAGAGGAAGAGTCGGAAGAAGTTCAATTACATCGTACTGTTTTTTGATTATAAATAGAAATCTCTCAGATGAAACAGTTGAAAGGTTAAGGCAATTTGCATCTACAAACGATGGTTTTAAGGTGGCAGAGCTTGATCTTACACTGCGTGGACCTGGAGAATTTATGGGTATAAGGCAGCATGGCATGCCCGAATTTAAGATAGGGGATATCGTAAAAGATGCAGAAATACTATATAGTGCGCGTTATGAGGCTGAAAAAACAATAAAAGAGGATCCTAAATTAGAGAAAGACGTCAGTTTGAAAAATGCTGTTAGAGAACGATTCGGAGAACGGATTTCTTTAATAGAGGTCAGTTGATGCTAACGATAACAGGCGGAAGATTTAAAGGAAGAAAAATAAGTACAACGTCAAGAAAGGTCACAAGATACACACCTAAATTTGCAAGAAAGGCACTATTTGATATTATTCCTGTGCCGGATAGAATGCTGGATGTATTTTCTGGTAGTGGAGTAATGGCCTTTGAAGCATTGAGTCGCGGTACTTCAAATGTAATTTGTGTGGATAGTTCAAAATTTTCCGCCAGAACAATTGCTAAAAATTCTTCAGAATTGGGCCTTGAAAAACATATCGAAATCATTTGCAAAGATTTCAGAAGGGCTTTTGTGGATATTGAGAAGAAGGGTAATAGTTTTGATGTTGTTTTTGCAGACCCTCCTTTCAAAAAAAATTATTTAGATGATTTTTTTAAATATTTAATGGCTTATAATGGATTTTTAACTACCTATACTGTAGTCATTGTTGAGTCCTCAGAAGGGGATGCGATATCGTTAAAGAATAAAATGATTGATGGATTTAGGTTACTTGATCAAAGGAAATATGGAGGAGTATACTTAAATTTCATGAAGGTGGTTATGTGAAATTTCTTGCAGATAGAATGCTTGGAAGTCTGGCAAAAAAACTACGTATGCTTGGTATTGACACAATGTATTACAATATAATAGAAGAAGCCGAAATAATCGAAATAGTTGTGAAAGAGAAAAGAGTGTTGCTAACCAGAGATAGCGAACTGCATTCAAGGTGCATGAAAAAAGGATTAGAAAGTTTTCTTCTCAAATCAAATTACTGGGAATCGCAGTTAAGAGCCGTTTTTCACCGTTTTATAAACAGAGCAGATCAAATCAATTTCTTAACCCGTTGTTCTCATTGTAATAACGTTCTTGAAAGTGTTTCATATAAAGAGATAAAATTTGAAGTTCCTGAATATGTACTGTTTACAAACGACCAGTTTTTGAAGTGTTACGGTTGTGGGCAGGTATACTGGAAGGGTAGCCATGTTCAGAACATTATAAATAAGTTTATTGAGGTACTAGGGAAAGATTTTCCGGAAGAAAGCATTAAATACTAGAAGAATTATCATCATAATTACAAAAAGAGGTAATGTGTATGTATATCGCAAAATCTCTCATTAATCATCAGAGAGAAGATTTGAGAAAAGCGATTTATGATATAAGATCAGTCAGCCCTGATTGCAGTGTTTTTTTGCTGGAGGAATATAGAAGGCGTTTGAGTGAATACTTACCGTTAAAGAATAAACCATACAAAATGAAAGAAAAGGAAACAAAAAGGTTGTTGGGTTTAGAAAAAGATGGTTATATTGAAAAAATCAGGACCATTATAGAGGATAGAGAAATAATCAAAGATGGCTATGTATTTCCTCTTATATATAAGGATAACCTGGTTGGTATATGTATACACTGGGGTAGAAAAGAACTCGATAACAACATTAAGGAAAGGCTTGATGATATAGGAAGAAAAATCTCACTTTTAAAAAATCTTTCTGAAGGTTATGAAGCGATCAGACAACTAGAACTATTGAAGCAGTTAACCGAAGTGCTTGAAACTGAAAGTAACTTGGAACAGCTCATTCAAAACACCATGGAACTTACAAGAAGAATAATGCGTGTAAGATATTTCGCTTTTTATAGTCTTAAAGAACATGAACTAGCTCTCAAAAAATCGGTAAATAACAATGATATTTTCAGTGAAAGCCTTTTTTTTGATGATCTTCCAGAGAGAATTTGCAACGGGGGATACTTTCTTTCCTCTGCCAATAAAGATCTGGTTGATTATTTATTTCAGGATAGGGAGCAGGTTCGTTCTTTTGTTGTAGCGCCTTTCAATGTAAATAACAATCTTGAAGGATTTTTCGTTGCTGCTGAAAGAAGTAGTGACATAGAAGTAGAGTTCAGAGTGCATAACCACCTGGATGAAAAGGACTTTGAAACACTTGATGATGTTCTAACAAGGCTTTCTGTAGCTGTAAACCGTATAAGATTGACAAAACAGCTTGAGAAAGAAGTAGAAAAACTCAGCAAGCTTAAAGAAAGTAATGAGAACTTAATCGAATTTCAAAGGAATCAGCTGTTCAGACTGAACATTTTGCATAAAATCAGCCAGGCTTTACGCCGCAGTCTTGATAGGGAGAAAATCATAAGAATGATCCTTATATCTATGACCAGTCCTTCAGGACTTGGTTTTAACAAAGCTATGTTTTTAAGACTTGAAGAAAAAACCATGTCATTTATTCCCGAGTATGCAGTTACTTCAGAATATGAGCGCAAAATAGAAGATGAATATCCAGTATTTGGGGATTTTTCACAATATCTTATCGAAGTGTCAGAAAAAGAGTTGGAGAAGTCTGAAGAATTTGATCAAAGGATATTTTACAGTGGAAATCCACTTCTTGAAAGAGTTGTTCTTAGAAAAAGAATGCTTCATGTAACTGCGCGTCTAAAGCAAATGAGAAATGACGAACTTTTTCAAATAGAAAGAATTACCGATAGTGATGAATACGTTATTTTGCCACTTTCAGGAGAAAGAGGTGTTGAGGGATTGCTTCTTCTGGAACCAAAGAATAAAGAAGTTGATCTTTCAAGTTCAGAACTTCAGCTATTAGAGTTATTATCTGATAGTGTGGGCGTTTCCTTGGAGTTATCAGAAAGGTATCAGAGAATACTTGACATATCAAGTTCACTCCAAAAAGAAAGGAATGTCTCAAATTACTATAGATACTTTGCAGAGAACATCATTCAGTCGCTAGATGCATCAATTACCGTTGTCGATAAAGAAATGAATATAACTGAGTGCAATAGAAGATGTGAACAACTTCTAGAAGAAGACAGAAATGATTTAATTGGCAAACACATTGAAAATTATGGTGATAAACTTGGTGATATTATTCCTCTTACCAGTGATGTTATTAACTCAGGAGAAAGTGTAACCATTTCAGATCATTCACTCGGCTATT
Source organism: Petrotogales bacterium (assembly GCA_041694295.1). GTDB lineage: Bacteria > Thermotogota > Thermotogae > Petrotogales > Kosmotogaceae > JASMTM01. The sequence goes on along the minus strand of JASMTM010000127.1, from coordinate 11,250 downwards.
TTGGAGATAGGGTTTTTGACATAAGGGTAGTACCTTTAATACGATATGGGAGTAACATCATAGATGGAGCTGTTATTGCGCTTAACGATGTGACGAGAAGATACTACCTTGAAACAGATCTAAAGAAACGAGAAAAATTGGCTGCTCTTGGTGAAATGTCAGCAAAGGTTGCGCATGAAATCAGAAATCCCATAGCGGTTATTGGTGGTCTAGTAGAAAGACTATCAAAAGTAAAAGATACAGAAAAGGCAAAAAAATACAGTGAAATATTGCGAAAAGAGATAAAAAGGCTGGAAGGGATAGCAAATGAAATACTGGGTTATTCCAGAAAACCTAAAAAAGAAGAATACAAAACAACTGATGTTTACAAGCTTTGTAAAGAAGTAATGGAGGAGTATAGAGATCAAGCAGCCAAGAAGAATGTCTTGCTAAATCTTCAAGGGGATTCAGAAATTTATTTCTATGGAAACAAAGATAGGATGAAACAGGTTATAATAAATCTTGTACAGAACAGTATAGAAGCCTCGGAACCTGGAGGCGACGTTAGAATTCTGGTAAATAAGCATAATGGAATGGCCCAAATAGAGGTTTTAAATTCAGGGAAAAAAATTCCTGGAGAGATTTCAAAAAGAATTTTTGAGCCTTTTTTCACTACAAAAAGTTTTGGTACAGGGCTTGGCCTTTCTGTTTGCAAAAGCATTGTAGAAGATCACGGTGGGAATATCGATGTAGATAGCAACGATATGAGGACCAGATTTGTAGTTAGTTTACCATTGGGAGGTTTGAATAATGAAAAAGAAAAACTCAGTAAAAATACTGATCGTTGACGATGAAGAAAATATGCGTTTTTTGTTAAAAGAAGAATTGGAAGAAGAGGGTTATACAGTTTATGACGCGGCTTCTGGTGAGGAGGCATTAGAAATATTTAATAATAATGAGATTGATGTTGCGACTGTTGATATCGAAATGCCAGGTATGGATGGACGAGAACTGGCAGGCAAGCTAAGAAAAGAGCAACCTGATATTAAAATACTCTTTTTGACTGCATACAGTCATTACCGGCACGATTTATCTTCATGGGCAGCGGATGAATACATTGTGAAATCTGCTGATCTCAATGAATTGAAAAATAAAATCAAGAAGTTGTTGAAATAGCGGAGGTGTAACAATGGATTACAAGGACACACTAAATCTTCCTGACAGATCCTTTCCAATGAAAGCTAATCTCGTAAACAAAGAGCCAGAACAGCTCAAAAAGTGGGAAAAGGAAGACCTTTACAAATATGTGCAGAAACAAAGAGAGGGAGCGCCTCTTTATGTGCTACACGATGGACCACCCTATGCAAACGGAAATATTCATGTAGGGACAGCGTTAAATAAAGTACTGAAGGATATTATCGTAAAATACAAGACCATGAAAGGATACAGTGTACCATATATCCCTGGCTGGGATATGCATGGTTTACCAATAGAACACAAGGTTACAACGCAAATTGATAATTCAGAGAACGTATCAAAACTTGAAATCCGCAAAAAATGTAGAAAATATGCTGAAAAATTCTTCAATATTCAAAGAGAACAGTTCAAAAGATTGGGAGTAAGGGGAGATTGGGAAAACCCTTATTTAACCTACGATTACAGCTATGAGTCAAGTGTTATGAAAGTATTTTCAGAATTAGTTAAAAAAGGTTATGTGTACAGAAAAAGAAAACCAATCTACTGGTGCACTCACTGTGAAACAGCACTGGCTGAAGCAGAAGTAGAATATCATAATCATACGTCTCATTCTATATATGTAAAGTTTCAGGACAATAATGACCCTAAAAGATTTTTCATTATATGGACTACGACACCCTGGACGTTACCAGCCAACGTGGCTATTGCCCTTCATCCTGATTATGAATACGTTGAAATTCAGGTTGGAGATGAACGCTGGATAATTGCAAAGGATTTACTGGATACAGCGACAAAGGACATGGGTATAAATGACTATAAAATCATTGATGAGAAAAAGGGTGCTGAATATGAAGGGATGAAGGCAAAGCATCCATTTATGGATAGATTGTCAGAAATAGTACTGGCTGACTATGTGGCACTTGATGCCGGAACAGGTTGTGTCCACACCGCGCCTGGACATGGTGAAGAAGATTATCAAACGGGAAACAAATATGATTTACCAGTGATTTCGCCAGTTGATGATTCAGGTGTCTTTACCGATGAAGCAGGGAAATATGAAGGATTGTTTGTATTTGACGCCAATGACAAAATTGTAACTGATTTAAAAGAAAAGGGTTATCTTGTTGCAGAAGATAAACTAGAGCATTCTTATCCACATTGCTGGCGATGCAAAAATCCTGTGATTTTTCGGGCAACGGAACAGTGGTTTATCAGTGTCGATCACAATGAATTAAGAGAAAAAGCACTTGAAGAAATAAAGAAAACAAAATGGTACCCCTATTGGGGTGAAAGACGCATATCTTCAATGATTTCGGATAGACCAGATTGGTGTATATCAAGGCAGCGTTCATGGGGTATACCAATTCCCGCGTTTAGATGTGAAGAATGTGGGGAGGTATTATTAACAGGAGAAATCGTAGATCATTTTGCTTCTCTTGTCGAAAAACACGGTACAGATATATGGTTTGAATGGAAAGCAAAGGATTTGCTTCCTCATGGGTATAAATGTCCTAAATGTGGTTCAAATGAGTTCCGTCAGCATGAGGATATTCTTGATGTGTGGATTGATTCTGGTTCATCTTTCGAAGCAGTTGTGAAGCAGAGACCTGAACTAAGATTTCCAGCTGATGAGTATCTTGAAGGAAGCGATCAACATAGAGGCTGGTTCAATTCTTCACTGCTGTTATCTTTAGTTGTTGAAGGTAAGGCACCATTTAAAGCAGTAGTCACACATGGTTTTATTAACGATGAACAGGGAAGAAAGATGAGTAAATCTGCAGGTAATGTAGTAGATACTCAAGAAATCAACGAAAAATATGGTGCAGAAATACTCAGAATGTGGGTAGCCAGCTCAAATTACCAGGAAGATATCAGGATATCCAACAAAATAATAAGACAACAGGTTGAAAACTACAGAAAGATAAGAAATACCATTCGTTATCTGATCGGAAATCTCTCAGATTTTGATCACTCCAACAGTTTGCCATATGAGAAGCTTACTGAAATAGATAGATGGGCACTTATGAGGTTGCATAATCTCATAAAAAACGTCACAAGAAGTTATGAAGAACATGAATTTTATAAAGCAAACCATTTAATAATGAAATTCTTGATCAATGATATGAGTTCATTCTATCTTGATATTGTTAAAGACAGATTGTATGTTGAAGGAAAGGATTCTGAAACCAGGAGATCCGTTCAAACTGTCTTGATGGAGATTTTGTTGAATCTTACAAAATTACTTTCACCAGTTCTAACATTTACTACAGAAGAGGTATATAGTTTCTTACCCGAAGATTACAGAAAGTATAAGACAGTTCAGGTAGAAGAGTGGCCCGAGTACAATGAAGAATATTTTGATGAACAACTTGAAACAGGATGGAAAAAGTTAAGAACGATAAGAGAAGATGTTTTAAAGGCTCTAGAAACAGAGAGAAATCAAAAAAACATTGGAAATTCTCTTGATGCCAGAGTAATTTTGAGGCCTGAAAATAAAGATACAGAGAAACTTTTGAAGGATTATTCAAACAGGTTTTTGGAGGACTTCTTTATAGTTTCTCAGGTAGAAATTGATAGTGAAATCGAAGCGGACGACGTTCATAAAGGGCAAAATGTTGATGTTGTAGTTAAGAAAGCTGAAGGGAAAAAATGTGAACGATGCTGGAAGTACTCTACTGATGTAGGAAAAGACGAGCAATATAAAGACATCTGTGGCAGATGTGCAGATGTCTTGAAAAAATTCTATTGATTTTATAACCACTGAACAAATTTGGGTTAGGAGGGGTTTTATGCGTTCAAAATTGTTACTAATGGCTTTTGTTTTGCTGGTTTTCTCTATTACAGTTTTTTCTTCGTATATGATAAGAAGTGGTGATATCTTAACAATAAGTATATACGGTCGTAGCGAGCTGAGCAGTGAAGCATTTGTAGGACCTGATGGAAATATTTCGGTATCTCCTATTGGTCAGGTTTATGCAGAGGGCAAAACCCTTTCAGAGCTGGAATTACTTCTTGCTGAAAAATATTCAGAAGTTCTGGCGAGCAAACCACAGCTAACGGTTTCAGTTTTAGAATACGCTCCATTCATTTTTTCAGTTCTGGGTGAAGTGAATCATCCCGGTTCATTTAGACTTGAGCGTGAAAGTGTAACGGTATCAAGGTTGCTTTCCGAAGCAGGCGGTTTAACTGATTATGCAGATACAGCTAATGCATTTATCATAAAAGATAACAGTGAGAAAATTTCAGTAGACCTTTCTGGCGTAGAGCGTATGGGCGAAAATGCTGATCATGTTTTGAAAGCAGGTTCAACCCTTTTTATCCCAAGTGCGTATGAGAAATCGATAAGAGTTATTGGTGAATTCAATAATCCAAGAGTGATCAGATACTATGAAGGTATTACCCTGACACAGGTAATTGCTGAAGCTGGAGGATTGAAAGAAACAGCTGATCTTGAAGAAATAGTTGTGCTGACGAGGAAGAACAGCTCAGTTCAGCGACGAAAATACGATCTAAACAGAATATTTGAAGGTAATATACCTGACCCTTTACTGGAAGAAGGTTCCAGTGTAATAGCAGGTGATCTTTCAAATAAGTCTATACGTGTACTTGGCGAACTGGTTAATCCTGGAGTGGTTTTATTTAAAAAAGGTTTAACACTTATGAAAGCCATTGGCAATTGTGATGGTTTGACACAAAATCACTCAGGAGAGGCGATAATCATTAGCGACAACAATACTCAGTACTCTGTTAATATTGATGAATTGTTTGCAGGAAAAATCAAAGATCCGGAACTAAAATCAGGTGACACAATAATCATACCAAGGCAGGAAGAGAAATATGTGTATCTTGTTTCACCTGAAGAAACAACAAGAATGGATTTCAGTCTTGACGAGCAATTAACATTGAAAAATGTGTTGATAAAAGCTGGTATATATGATCCCGAGATGAATTTCGAGATAGTGGTAAGAAAAGCAACTGGAAAGCAAGTAGTTGATTCACGGGATTTGATTGAAGAAGACATTGCTTTGAATTCTGGGGTTATAGTCCAGTTACCACTAACAAGCAAATTCATTTACTTGTTAGGTGAAGTAAAAGATCCAGGAACAATAAATTTTGAAGTCTTTGAAACACCTGAATTAGGAATTGCACTTGCAAAAGCCGGTGGATTAAATGATTCGGCTGGAGAAGTTGAAGTAGTTTCTGATGGGAAAACCCATAGTTTTGATCCTGATGAAGCAGCTGAGTCTCAATTTAGATTGAGTCCTGGTGATGTTGTTTTTATATCACGTATGCAGGAGCGTTTTGTTTATCTAATTTCAAGAAATGAAGGCGGCAGGATAGAATTTTCAAAGGATGAAAAGCTTTCTTTAAGAAATGCCCTAACAAAACGCAACCTTTTGTTTCCCGAATCGAAAGAGGTTGTAGAGGTATTAATGCCTGATGATACAAAAATCAGTGCAGAACTTGGGGAGTTAATTGAAGATGATATATTGCTAAAACCCGGTTCAGTAATTATTTATCCGAATGTTTTCAAAATGTTTTATGTCACCGGAGCTGTTAAATCGCCTGGTCTGGTGGAAATTGATTCCGGTCAAGATATTACGTTAACGAAAATACTGAGTTTGGCTGGAGGATTGCAGGATAATGCAGATAGTGTTTTGTATGTAACAGGTGAGGAAAAAAGTGGCGAATTTGAAGTTAATAACCTGCCAGATAAAGACATTATCGAAGAACTTGGGTTTGATGATAGATCGGTTATTTTTGTTCCTGAGCTTCCTGATCGCTTTGTTTATGTGATGGCAGGTAGTGAAGGAGGAAAAGTAAGCTTCAGTAAAGGAGAAAGGCTAACCCTGAGAAATACTCTGGCAAAACTTAATCTTCTTGATGTTAGAGATTCTTCAGTTATAACGATAATAAATTCCGAAAACAATAAATTGATGATTTCAGGCAAAGAACTTCTAGAAGGAGATATAAAGCTTGAAAATGGATCAATTGTGAAATATCCTGATGCTTATTCAGAGCTTCATGTATTGGGTCAGGTGAATCGACCGGGAACCATTTCATTCACTAATACAGCTCCAACGTTGTTAACTGCTATATCTCGGGCAGTGGGAACAAAGGTAGAAGCCGATGAAACTGAAGTTTTACTCATAAATAACTTGACCGGAGATTCATCTACAACTAATTTGAAAGAGCTTATCACCAAAAAAGATGATATTGAATTACTTGATGGAACGACAATATATGTACCCAGGGCAGGAGAAAAATATATCTATATGGTTTCACCAGAAATTGGAGGTAAAGTTGCCTTCGAACCTGATGAAAAGATGACATTAAAGAACGCTCTTGCGCGATACAACTTACTAAATTTTGATTCTGAAAGAAACATTACTATTCAAAGACCTGATGGAGCCAGGAACGAAGTTAAGGTAAGCAGTCTGGAGAAAACTGATGAAGAATTGGTTCCCGGAACTATTTTGATCGTTCCTGAATTAAGAACCAAAATTAACGTACTTGGAGCTGTTCAGAAACCTGGGCCAGTTTATTTTGAACAGAATGAAGAGCACTCAATAATTAATGCGCTAAGCAAAGCTGGCGGCCTTTTAGGAAACGCAAGTGGTGTACTTGAAATTACAAAAGGAAATGAGAAGACCACCGTACAGTTACATGATATTATTAGCGAAAGCATTGAGATTTCTATTAGTGATGAAATGTTGATTTACGCTAAAAGCACTGAGGGAAAATATGTATACATGATTACACCTGAAACTGGTGGTAGATTAAACTTTGGACCCGATGAGAGATTAACACTTAGAAACGCACTTGCCAAAGTTGATTTATTAACCTTTTCCTCTAATGAGTCAGTTGAACTCCTTTTGCCTAATGGAAAGAGGACCACCATCAAATTCAGTGCATTAAGGGAGAAAGATCGTGAACTTGAGCCCGGGACGGTAGTTATTTGTCCTGATACAAAATCTAAAATCTATGTACTCGGTGCTGTTTCATCTCCTGGAGTTAAAATGTTTCCATCAGGTTATAATCCTACGTTGCTTGAAGCCATATCCGATAGCAACGGAACCTTGCCTAAAGCACTTGAAAAACAGGTCAAGATAATAACATCAGATGGGCTAATGAAACAAATAAATCTTGAAAGGATTTATAACGGGCTTGAGATAAATACTGTACTGGAAGATGAAACCATGGTTTTTGTTCCAGAATATGATCCCATAAGGGTAAGCGTACTGGGAGAAGTAAATAATCCCACGGTTGTTGCCTTTGAAAAAGATGAAGAACCAACCATCCTGAAAGCAATTGCTAAATCTGGAGGTTTAACGGATAAAGCTGGTGAGCTTGTGAAGATTTCTGGATCAGAAGCTGAATACAACTGGATGAATCTTGTTTCAGTAAAAGATGTTGATTTGAAAGACGGAATGATTCTCTATGTACCAAGACAGGAAGAGAATTTCGTATACGTCACAGGTGAGATCGGCCGACCTGGAATAGTTAATTTTGATAGATTTGAAAGGTTAACATTGTCAGCTGCTCTGGCCAAAGCTGGAGATCCGCTTGAATCAGCAGGAAATATTGTAAAAACAGTAGGTCCTGATGGTGTTATCAATGAATATGAAATTTCTGACATAATGCAGGGAAAAACAATCATAATAGAACCAGGTTCTACTGTGATAGTCAACAAGGGAGTTAAAAAAATCACAGTACTTGGTAGTGTCAAATCACCCGGACTGTTAACTTTCACTGTTGAAGAAAAGACTTCTCCCATGCATGTACTGGGTAAAGCTGGGGGAATTGTTGATGAAAGTACAGTCAACAAAATAACAGTAAAAAATAGTGATGGCACAACGGATAATTACCATGTTGATGAGTTCTTGTCTGAAGAAATAATTCTTGGCAATGGAGATATTGTATTTGTAGAACCAGCAAAAGAGATCAATGTTTCTGTACTTGGTGAAGTTAAAAATCCTGGAACGTATATTTTCCAGTCCAGGGAAATGCCTACTCTGGGGAACGTTATTTCGAAGGCTGGCGGTCTTGAGGAAAATGCCAAAACTATCAAGATATTTAGTGATAATGATATCGTTAAAGAATATTCTCCTGACGTACTTCAGTCTAGTGAGCAGATTAGATTAAGTAAAGATAGTTTTATATATGTTGTATCATCTGATGAAGAGAGGATAGCCATTCTAGGGGATGTTAACAACCCCGGTCTATTCTCACCGATGTCCTTTGGGAGAACAAAAACACTTTCAGAGTTGTTATCAGAAGCCGGGGGGTTAAAGACTACTTCAGGAGCGTGGATTTCAATAATCAACGCCAGTAATGAAGTTACATATAGCAGTTTCTCTTCTGAAGATATGGAAATTCTATCCAGGAAAATAGTTCCCGGTTCAACAATATATGTGAGGTCTGCACCACTGAAAGTATATGTCTTTGGCGCTGTGAAAAATCCAGGTGCCATCGATTATTCACCAAAAATGACGGTAATCGAAGCAATTTTGAGTGCAGGTGGTTTTACAGCTGATGCAAAGAGTTCTAATACTCTAGTATTTAAGGGAGACTATACTGAAAAAACACCAGATTTTACTACAGTTGATCTATCTGTAAAACCTCTTTTAAAGTCAAAAGTTGATACTAATATCTATCTTGAACCAAATTACGTTGTTTATGTACCTCAAACGCTGTATGTAAACATCAAGGAAATTGTAAGCTTTTTAGGTGATGTACTAGGAGTTGTGAGTTCGGGTATTAATATAGGTGTAAATACAGGAATTATCAATAGTGAGTGATTAACTGTTGAAAAGGAATCTGGTAGGCGTGGATATGCACTGCCATCTTTTACCTGGTGTGGATGATGGTAGCAAAAGTCTAGAAGAGAGTGTAGAAATAATTAAGGAGATGAAGGAAAATGGGATACACAAGATTTTCCTTACGCCTCATATGCATTCGCCCATTGTCAGGTCAAAAACGGAACTATTTAATGAACGGTTTAACATGTTAAAAAAAGAAATTGATGAAGATATAGTGCTTGAAATGGGATCTGAGGTTCATATTGTTCCTGATGTTTCTAAAAAAGGCATCATTGCTCTTGGAAACAGTGGTTATTTGTTGGTGGAATTTCCAACAAATATTTTTCCAGTGGCTGCGGAAAAAGAAATACCTGAACTGCAGAAAAGAGGGTACAGAATAATTCTGGCTCATATAGAAAGATATGATTATCTTTTTAGAAGAAGAAGAACAGGATTATTTAAGTTAATGCTTGAGCCGACAGATTTCTTGAGAAAACTTAAAAATATGGGCGTTTTATTCCAGGTCAACTGGAATACTGTTGTCGCCCCTTCAACAAAGGAAAAGAAGATATTAGATATGCTTGAGCGTTATTACTGGATGGATTTTACTGGAAGCGATAAACATGCATTAAAAGATAACAGAAAATTAATTAACACAACCAATCAAAAATACAGAACCTTTATGAATGAGGAGTTAGCGATATAAAAGTTTGGGGGTATAGTAATGGATGAAAACTCACAGGATTACAGAGAATTAACGCTGGAAGACATTCTCCGAATGTTTAGAAAACGCTGGAAGATCTTCCTTATAGTTGTAATTGCTGTTGTAGTTATTACGGGGGTGTACTTGCTTTTTGCAACACCAATCTATGAAGCGTCGGTAACCATGAAAGTTGAAGGAAGCTCACAGGCATCAATAAATTCCATATTTATGGAAAGTGTTTCTGGCGGTTATTCATCTCAGAATATTTCAACAGAGATAGAACTAATTAAAAGTAGAAGTAATCTTGAAAAAGTAGTTGACCAGTTAGATTTGATCGATAAGATGATTGAACAGGAAACGCTAGACGATTTACTTAGAAAAGGCAAAACAATGGAAGACATCAGGTCTTCATTAGTGAGAACTCTTAGAAACATTATTACTGTTTCGCCAGTCAAGGATACTGCAATAGTTCGTATTTCAGTACAGCATGAGGATGCTGTTTTAGCAAAAAACATCGCAAACATACTTGCTAAAGTATATAATGACAAACTGGCTGAACTTGCCAGAAGAGATATTGCAATGAGAAAAAGTTTCATTGAGTCGCAGATACCAACTCTTGAGAAAGAGTTAAATGAGGCAACAGAATCTCTAAGAGAATATAAAGAAGAAACAGGAATTTATGTTCTTCAGGAACAGGCAAGATGGGTTTTGCAGATGCTCACTAAATATGATGAACAGTATAATACATTGCAGGTTCAACTTGAAGAAACACTTGCTGAAAAAGAATCTTATGAAAAACTGCTCGATGAGTTTGATTCTTCAGAGGCAGAAGAGGTAAAACAAAAATGGATAAAAACCTCTGAGACGCTCAGCAGAAATCCCATACTTTCACAGCTGAAAAGTAAATTAGTTGATTTGAGAATAGAGTTAGCCTCACTTCGACAACAATATTCAGAATCAGATCCCAAGGTCGTAGCTAAAAAGACTGAAATCACAGAAACGGAAAACTTAATAAAAGAGCAGACACAGGATTTTATACTTACTGGTGAAAGCCAAACATTGAATCCGGTTTATCGAGATATTCTTACAAACATAATAAGCAGTGAGTCAAAAGTATATGTTTTGGAAGCTCAAAAAGAGGCAGTTAATAAATTGAGAAAAGATTATGAAGATCAATTATCAACGCTACCTAGAATAGAACAACGTTTACTTGAGTTAGAAAGGAAAGTAACAATTAAAGAGAATCTCTATACCTTATTTCTTGAGAAACTTGAAGAAGCAAAAATTGAGGAAGCAGCTGTAGTTGGCAATGCAGCTGTAGTTGATTCAGCAATTGTTCCAAATTCTCCCGTCAAACCAAACAAAAAGCTTTCACTGGCAATCGGTGGTGTGCTGGGAATATTTTTGGGAATGCTTGCGGTTTTTCTAACTGAATATCTTGACAAAACATTGAAGACAGAAGAAGAGATAGAGCGTTACAGTGGTGAAAAGATTATTGGAAGAGTTCCGCTCATACCTGAAGAAGAACTAAGCGATGAATTGGTTGTTAAAAATAATCCTGTTTCTCCA
>JASMTM010000126.1:0-8881 GCA_041694295.1 Petrotogales bacterium | reverse complement strand
TAGCTGCTGCTAGCTTCCCTGAAAGAAAAGGATCTTCACTGTAATATTCAAAATTCCGTCCACATAACGGGTTCCTATGTATATTAACAGCAGGAGCCAACCAGAAAGTAATGCCATATTCTGCCATTTCGGTACTTATAGCTCTTCCTACTTCTTCAAGCAGTTCTGTGTTCCATGTCTGTGCCATCGCAAGCTCAACAGGAAAGGCTGTGGTAAATTGGTAAATCAAAACATCTTTGTCCGGATTTCCAAAAATTAGTTTTTTTGACAATTTTGGCAGATAGTTAAGTAGTTCAAGCTGGGCATCAACCATCTTTATTTTTCCTCTTTTGTCAACCGTAGATGTTCTCTGCAACCGCAAACCAGCAGGTCCATCGGCAAGGGTTACATTTATTATTCCTTTTTTTACAAGTTTAGATGTCGTACTCCCGGATGCACCAGGTGCATTAAAGTAATTCTTATTGAATAAACTGGATTTGATACCCGAACCCACTACAAGCTCAATCATCTCTTTTATGCTTAAATTTTTCATCAATCTATCCACTTTTTCATCATGATAGGTAGCAGGTTTTTCATATTCATGATTAACTGTTTCGAAGTTCGAGGAATCAACTATAATCCTTTTTAAGCTTGATAAATCATCCTTATAATTGATTTCAGGAGGTTCAATCTCTTCAAATTTGGTTTGTGGCTCACAAATGTTTTCATGCCTTGATAAAACCACATTTTTATCGAGTGCTAAAACCAGACATGGCTCTGTGTTTCTTGAAGAATTCCCGATACGAACTATATAATCTCCCTTTTCAAGGATAAAACTGCCATTTTCTTTGTCATAGCTTTTCAGAGATGTTATATCGATCACCATTTCTATTTCCTGGGATTCTCCTGGTTTTAGTTCTCTTGTTTTTGAGAAAGCTGCAAGTCTCTGATATTCTTTCTTCAGTTTGTTTTGTGGGCAGCTAATATACAGTTGAACAACCTCTTTTCCGGAAAATTCGTTCCCTGTATTAGTGACTTTGACTTTTATTTTTACATTTATTCCATCTATTTCAGCATCAATGAATGAGATATCGAAATCTGTATAACTAAGCCCATATCCAAATTCATACTTAGGTTCAATATTAAACGTATCAAAATATCTGTATCCTACATATATTCCTTCTTTATAGTATTCATTTTCTAAATTATCATTTAGATAACTGTATTCGCGAGCAAAGGGAATATCGTCATATTTTTTTGGCCATGTATCTCCAAGTTTCCCAGAGGGAGATACTCTACCTGAAATAATATCAGCAAATGCTATACCGCCTTCCATACCCTGCTGACAAAAATAAATGAGTGCATTTATGCCCGAAATATCATCCATAAAACTTAGATCGAAAGTTGAACCTACATTAATCACAACAATCGTTTTGTTGTAGGTTTCAGCACATTTTCTAATATTCTCCATTTCGGATTCCGACAGATTATAATCATTATTGTTTAACTTGCGGTCAGAACCCTCGCCGGATTGCCTTGCAAATACATAAATACATGTATCTGTTTCACTGAGATTGATATCATCATCTGTTATTTTTCGTCCATAGGGATAACTAAACTGTATTTCCATTGCTTCACTGGCTCTATTAGGGTTGAACACACTCGTTTTCTTTGACATCTCTTCTCTGTATTCATTCAAACTCTTATTATAGAGGCGTTCATAGTCATTAATCCATTTCATTGTTGTAATGGTAAAACCTGCTTTTTCCAGACCCTCTAGAATACTTATGCTATGACGTTCATTTACCTCGCCAGATCCTGTTCCACCCTTAATTGTCCTTTTCGCACCAGCACCATAAAGAGCAATTTTTCCAGGTTTTATTGGTAATACTCCATCATTTTCAAGTAGCACAATTCCTTCAGTGGCAGTACGATATGCAAGTTTCTTATGAACCTTTTCTCTTTCAGTTTCTGTTTTATCATCAACAGCCTTGGTCCTGGGCCTTCTTTTTCCAAACATGAATATTTCCTCCGTTCTATTAAGAATGTATAACCAATATAAATTTCAATTTATAGTTAAAGTATAAAGCATAGAAGCTCACCAAATAAATTTCAATAGCAGAATTATTTATGTAATTAGAAATACGCTTTTTGCCTATGTACAAATACAGAAAAACCTTCCGATTCCTTATGTAAACAGTGGATTATGTCTTAATTTTGTTTAGTAAATTCTTCGTTAAGTATTACAATGGAGTCGGGATATGTATGAACTATAAATTTGGATTATTTGTTTTTCGGAGGTTTTTATGCCTTTAATAACTAAAAATGGCTTTCTGCAGTTTTTAAAATGCCCTGTAAAAGGATGGATAGAAATTAACAATCCACCAAAAAAAGATGATTCCCTTGCTGACAAATACAGAAAGGAAGAAGGTATTGAAATCGGGAAGAGGGCACGTCAGCTTTTCCCAGAAGGAGTTTTACTGGAAGAAAAAAATCCTTTTATTGCAGAGGAAATTACCAAATGCATGTTCAGGGATCAGTCCTTCGATACCATTTATGAAGCAGCATTTGTTAGCGGAGACTTTGTGACCAGAGCAGATATTATTGAGGAAATGCCTGACGGCTTAAAGGTATACGAAGTCAAATCCAGCAAAATTAACACCAAACAAATAAAGGATCTAATCAAGGATATCGCTTACACAGTGATGGTTGTAAAAGATGCTGGATATAAAGTGAATGGTGCCACTTTAATACTATTATCTGAAAACTACAGGAAAGGCATGTCAGATCAAAATCTGTTTGAACTATACGATGTTTCTAATGAAGTCCACAGATTTATAGTCGATTTCTCAACAAAAAAAGAAAAAGCAAGTGAGATATTGGGAAAACTAGAAAAACCCGAACCTAAATTTAAATACGAGTGCAGAAGCTGTGATTATTTTAACGATTGCTTTGATCTAGATAGAGATAAAACAATATTTGTACTTCACAACATGTATCACAGTCATGTCAAAAAATTAATTGATAAAGGCACTTATTTACTAGAACAATTAGATAAAGAAGAGCTTGGAAAAGATTTACATCGAAGAATCTTTAGGTCCATGAGTGAAAACAAGCTAATTATAGATGATAAACGTGGACTTTGGGAAAAACTTAATGAACTGAGTTATCCTATTGGATATCTTGATTTTGAAACCGTCAGTACTGCATTACCACTTTATAACGATTTAGCACCTTACGAAAAGCTTCCCTTTCAGTATTCTTTACACATTAAGGAGAATCTTGATTCTCCCATCAAACATCTGGATTACCTGTTTTTTGATCCTTCTATGGATGAATCAAAAAAACTTGCAGAAACACTTGTGGGTGATACAAAAAAAATCAAAACGCTTATAGCGTATCATGATAGTTTTGAAAAAACTGTCATAAAAAACCTGATAAAACGATATAAATACGATGATCAATTGACAACAGCTCTAAACAACATGATTGATAAATTTGTTGATCTGGAATTGATTGTGAAAGAGCATGTATATCATCCAGATTTTCATGGAAGCTTCTCTATAAAAAATGTTTTGCCTGCTCTTATACCGGATTTCTCATATAAAGGTTTAGAAATAAAAAATGGTGACGATGCTTGCTATATATTTGCAAAAATGGCCCGTGGAGATTATTCAGAACAGGAAATTGAAAAGATAAGAAAGAACCTTCTTGAATACTGCAAACTGGATACACTTGCCATGGTTAAAATTCATGAAAAACTTCTGAGATACTGTTCTACATTATAATGGAGTCTTTTTTATTACAGACAGTTGGTAAGGTCTATTCTGGCCAATAACCTGCAAACGGATTTTGGTTAAGATTTACCGGAATTTCTTTAAGAAATTTAATTTCACTATCTACTTCAAATTTCAATGCTCTGATATTTATTCCTGCTTTTTGTGCTTTTTTCAAAGTCTTTGAAAACAAAGGATCTCTTTCGAAAAATGGACTAAATGTAATTGCATCGCTTCTAACAACAATAAAAAATATCCAGCTTTTGTATCCCTGTTTTTTCAAATTAATTAATTCATTTAAATGTTTAGTTCCTCTTTTTGTTGGAGCGTCTGGAAATCGCGCTGTTCCAGAAGCATCAATCAAATTCACAGATTTAAGTTCAATATAGTGCTTCCCTGTAGTACTTTCAATATAATAGTCAAGGCGCCCATTACCAACCTTTGGCTCGGATTTTATATGATTGATTTTACCAAAATTGTTTACGAGATTCTCTTCTAAAAGCCATCTAAAGAGGATATTTGGAAGTCTTGAGTCAACACTTACCATTAATAATCTTTTATCAGGAAAAGAAACAGTTTCTACAAGAAGAAGATCATGGCGTGTTTTACCTGTTTCTCTTCTTTTCTCAATGCTTACATTAGCATTTGGAATAAGCAGCTCTTCAAGTCTTCCTGGATCAGGAAGGTAAACCAACTTTTCGGAGCTTTTGTACTTCACAATCGCAGTGAAACGGTTAGGTCTGCTTATGAATGATGCTTCTTCTGGTTTATTAATCCAACGATATGTTTTCATAGTTAAATTATAACAATTATAAATAACGATAAGAGTATTCTAAATGAACTATTAGAATTTCCTTTAATAATCTAATGCAATCAATATGAAGGTGAAAATATACGATATAAGTCAAATTGTCTCCATGTTATGGGGTGTTATAATTATTTTGTCTGATTTTTGTTTTTTATTCTCTCATAAATTTAACGCTGGAGGTGTTAGGAATGTTAAGAAAACTTGGTTTACTAGGATTGGTTCTTGTTTTTGCAGCGGTTGTGCTTGCCCAGGTTACAGGTACAGTTACTGAGGTAGACAAATATGGAAATGTTCACACCAACATTCTCGAAACTGCTGTTGACGAAGCTGGATTCGAACTTGGAGATATGTTAACGGTTGTGTTTCATGATAAGACGGTGGAAGCGCCTTTTGTCACTACTTATGGTGATGTAGACACCGGTAACCCTCTTGTGAGAATCACCGGTGATCATGTTCTTCTGGCAATTAATTACGGTAATTTCTCCAAAACCTACGGTCTCGAAGTAGGTGACGAAGTTGAGATAAGTATTCTTGAAGAAGGAGCCTACAAAGAAGAGCTTGAACTCAGACATCTTGTAAGAACAGATGAAAGAGAAGATTATGAAAGTGATGCAGTTTTTGCCAATTTCCGAGAAGTCACAATAGGCTATATTAAACCCGGTACCCTTTATAGATCTTCTCATCCTGCTATCGATGATCCAAGAGCTCCTTATGCAAATGAATTATGTGAAGAAGCAGGTATTAGGACCGTTATCAATCTATCAGATTCAGATGAAGAACTTCAAATGGCATGCGAAATATCCGACTTCTACAAATCGTTGAATGAAAAGGGACAGGTTATTAACCTGAATATGGGTGTTGACCTTGCAAGCGATAAATTCGCTCATAATTTGAGAGAAGGTTTGCTTTTCCTTATAAACCACGAACCGCCATATCTAATTCACTGTGTTGAGGGTAAAGACAGAGCTGGTATCACAGTTGCAATCCTTGGTGCATTGATGAGAGGAACATTAGACGAGATATATGAAGATTATGCCCAATCATATGTGAATTACTATCATGTTGAACCCGGAACAGATGCCTATGAAGCAGTGGTAGGAATAATAGAGGGTATTCTTGAAAATATCAGCGGGGGAAAAGAAATAACAGATGATAACATTAACACCATTGCATTTAATTATCTTAGAGATAAAGTTGGTTTAACCTTTGGAGAAATCTTGAAACTGCAGGAAAAACTCTATTACTGATATTTCTAAATGAATAGTTAAGCCCGCTTAAAGGCGGGCTTTTTTGTTGACATAAGTTTTATTGCAACTATTTCTTGTTTTTAAAGAATTTATCGAACATAAACAGTTTTCTCATGTGCATCTTATTTTTTTCTTTATGTTTTGGATTCCAGCTAAACCAAAAATTGCTACTCTTATTCTGCTTTCGTTTGTCTTTTTCTTTTTTGTTATCAAAGAACATAACAATCACCTCGATTTGTTTACGTTCTTCACTTTTAATGATATCATATTAATAAGTAGTTTAGAATGATTCTAAACAGGAGGTGGATAGTATGAATAAGGTTAGTATTGGAAATAAAGTACCTAATTTTACCCTTAAAAATGAGGCTGATAAAGAAATCTCTTTGTCTGATTTCTTAGGAAAATATGTTGTAGTTTATTTTTACCCAAAAGACAATACACCTGGTTGCACCCTAGAGGCAGAAAGTTTTAGAGATAATATACAAAAATTTGATGAACTGAACACAGCTGTTATAGGTATCAGCAAAGACAGCGTCAAATCTCACCTGAATTTTCATAGTGAGCTCAATCTGAATTTCAACATTCTCAGCGACCCCGATGCTTCCGTACACAAAATGTTTGATGTGATCAAGAAAAAGAAGATGTTTGGAAAGGAAAGTCTGGGAACAGTAAGATCAACCTTTGTTCTGGATAAAGATGGTGTCTTGATTAAAGAATTTCGGAACATTAAGGTAAAGAATCATGTCCAAGAAGTGCTGGATTTTATTAGGAATAATAGTTAATGAATGCAATTCAGCAGTGCAATATGAAACATAATATTGACACTTATCCCCAAAAGACTGCACTCTAAAGGGTGCAGTCTTTTATTTTAAGCAAAATAATTTAAATCAGTCTTTACTATGTTCATTAATTAATCGCTTTGCCAGTTCAATTAGAATTTCTTTTCTGTTTTTTGAAGGATCATTTATTACAGCTTCAAGAAGCTTATTTAGGATATTTCCAATTTTGGGTCCCGGACTTAACCCCAATTTGATCAAATCGTTTCCATTTATTTCCAGATCTCTTACAGAAAGTGCAGGTCTGCTCTTTTTTAGTTCTTCAAATATCTTTTCTACTTCGTTTATTGTTTCAAGTTTTTCTTGCAATCTCGTTGGTTCCTGGGCTTTCATGTCAGCGCGCCAGACCAAGAAAAACAGCTCTGTATTCTCTATACCATGTTTATTCACAAAATGCCTGACAGCTTTCTTGGTTGCTTCAGGAAAGGTATCGTGATAATGAATCAAGTGTGTTACCGTTTTTATTGTTTTTTTGCTGTACTTCAATCGTTTTAGTGTCTTATGAGCAATTTCTTCGCTAACAATGTTATGGGAATAAAAATGGCCCACTCCTTTTGAATCAATTTTCATCGTTTGGGGTTTTCCAATATCATGGAAAAACATGGTTAATCTCAAAACAAGTTCAGCCGGCACTGCAACCATGGATTCGACAATGTGATTTGCAACATCTAGATGATGGTTGGGATTTTTTTGGTCAATCCCTATAGTTCCAAGAAATTCCGGACAGATGAATTTCATTAAATGTAAATCTACAAGGTCAAATAATACATATGGATCAGAAAGTATTATTTTGTTGAATTCATCTCTTATACGCTCTACACTAACCTTTTCCAATAAATTGTTGAGCCTGGAAATAGTATTTTTGGTCTTGTCTTCTATTTTGAATCCTAATTGCGCTTTGAACCTTACAGCTCTAAGCATTCTGAGAGGATCGTCTTTGAAGGCTTTTTCCGGATCAACAGAACGTATTGTCCTGTTCTTGATATCGTTTAACCCGCCTGCAGGATCAATCACATTATTTTCAGTGTCCAGTGCAAGGGCGTTTATTGTGAAATCCCTCCACCTGAGATCATCTATGATATTTTCACCCCTAAAGGATGTTATTTCGTACATTTCTTTATTAATAACAACTGTAACAGTGCCATGTTGAAGACCCGTGGGTACTATTGTATAACCTTTACCTTTGAATATCGACAACATTTGTTCAACGGTTGCATTTGTTGAAATGTCCCAGTCCTTTGGCTCTCTACCCAAAAAAAGATCCCTGACACATCCCCCCACCAGGTATGCTTCATATCCCAATTTTGAAAGTGTGTCAAGGATTCTTTTTGCTTCTAATTTTATTTTGAAAAAGTTTCACTCCTTAAATAATATAGTAAAATTTACTCCTGAATATTCTGTTCATTATGGGTAACAGGTCGCTTTTTCTTAAATATTTTTGATATCTTATAAATACACAGTACTACAACTATGACAGCCATGATGAGCAGGTGCATTGCCCCAAGATCATTGGCTAATTTGTCAACTTCTTCCTGGGTAAGTCTTCTGAACAGTGGCTCACCTTGAAAAATTGAAGTCATAATAAAAGTGTAAAGAGATAACACGATACCTATTGAACCTAGTATAATAGAGAAAACCTGAAAGAACTCTTTGCTCCTTTTTGTTCCAATTATTCCGCCTATAATTCCAACAACAACAGCAATCCCAACAAATACGTAAAACGCAGTGTCACTTTGTAAAAACCCTGTCACTTCACCAGGAACAGTCTCCTTTGACCTGACAATAGCATCAGCAATAATTTCGAGAAGAAAATAAACAAGGCCTCCTGAAGCAACAGCCACAAGAACAAATACAGCAATCTTATAAATCGCAAGAAAAGCAATAGCTACAACAATAGCTGTTATGTAGGGTAAAACATTCAACCACATATCAGTTAATTCAAATCTTTCAGTAACCCAGCTCATAACAAGTGGATTAATGTAAAAAAACCCTATTGCCGCACCAACGAGGAAAAGTGTTACTGATTCAAGAAATCGCGCACCGAAGTACATGAATAGCGCTACTGGAAGAACAATAAACCAGTTTTCGATAACTGCTTTTAGCAAACTATCCAGAAACGATAGATCCATAAGATAAACCCCCTTTAGTACTAAATTACAGCCTGTGAATTGTAGATACAAGAACAGGATGATTATATCATGCAGTTTAAAACATTTTATAAGGTTTTATATTCTT
>JASMTM010000125.1:0-3857 GCA_041694295.1 Petrotogales bacterium | reverse complement strand
AATCGATTTCTGCTCTTATGACATGCATAAAGCTTTCGTGATGTTTCCCGTAATCTCTGGCCTCTTCGAACGAAACAACATCGTAAGGCGGGCACTGTACTTTTTTTACTAGCTCTTTTCTAGGTCTTAAAGCTTTAAAAGGCTTCAATAATGCCATAAATTATCCCTCCTCGATATATTTGCTGGAATAATAATCCTGTTTATCGAACATAATTTTTGCTTCCTTTTCATTTTTCTCGTGGTCGTATCCCAGTAGATGAAGTATTCCATGAATTATCATTAAGTAAAGTTCTGTCTCCATTGAATTGTTATATTCAGGTGCCTGCCTGGCGACAGTTTCATAAGATATTACAATATCACCAATTGTTTCTTCATTGAGTCCGTACTCGAAGGAAAGAACGTCAGTCGGCCCGTCTTTGTTTCGAAATTTTTTGTTATATTCTGTCATTTCTTCATCATCAGTGATAACAATATTAATATAAGAATTTTTTTCTAAAAGATTCTCTTCAGATAATATATTGTTTGATAATTCAACTATCTTATCTACATCGATT
The DNA here is from genome assembly GCA_041694295.1 of Petrotogales bacterium. GTDB lineage: Bacteria > Thermotogota > Thermotogae > Petrotogales > Kosmotogaceae > JASMTM01. The sequence continues at coordinate 3,303 of JASMTM010000125.1, read as the reverse complement.
TTATTCTTTGTCCTGTTTATTACCTGAATCTTCACTGGAAGAAACCACCTTATCAACCTTTTCTTTAGGATATTCAACGCGTCCGCGATTCATATTAGTTAAGACATTTGTAAAGGCATCGATGATTTTTTCTAGATCGCTAAGAGTTAAACCACATTCGTCTAGCTGGCGTTCGTTGTAAACACCATTGACAACATCTTCAACCAACTCGTGTATTTTTCCCGGAGTAGGATCTTTGATACTTTTAGATGCTGCTTCTGTTGAATCAGCAAGCATAATTATTCCTGATTCCGGGAATTGTGGTTTTGGACCGGGGTATCTATATTCATCTTTCCCATTGTTGTTATTATCTTTATTGTCTTCTCTTGCTTTGTGATAAAAATATTTTTTTACCCTAGTTCCATGGTGTTCTCTAATTATGTCTTCAATTAATTTAGGCAATCGGTTTTTCCTTGCGAGTTCTACACCCCTTTTCACATGTTCGTTGATTACCATATTTGACATCGATGGAGTGATTGAGTTGTGGGGGTTATTTCCACTCTGGTTCTCAGTGAAATATTGTGGTCTCTTCAATTTACCAATGTCATGAAAATATGCTGAAACCCTAGCAAGAATGGGATTAGCACCTATTCTTTCAGCTGCAGCTTCAGATAGGTTTGCCAGGGTGATACTGTGGTAATAAGTACCGGGTGCGTTGAGAGATAGACTTTTAAGTAATGGATGAGATAGACTACCAAGTTCTAATAATCCCACATCTGAATAAATTCTACTAATGGATTCTATATATGGAATTATTCCAATGGCAACAATCGATGAGATAATAGGGTTTATCAATCCGATTCCAATTTGTATCATGTTTACATTCAAGTCAATAAGTCCTCTAGCAAATAATACTGCAGCAAACAATATACCAACAAAAAACCCTGCTTTTGCAATATCTATACGTCTAAGCAATTTTCTTGTTGTGAGTATAGTTAAAAATACCATTACCGAATTCAAAAGAAAATGTTCAAATGAAAAGTTCATACTGACAGAAGCTAAATATGAAAGAAATAATCCTGTTCCAAGACCTACTTCAAAACCAGCAAGAACAGTTATTATAGACACACTTAAGAAAATTGGAACCACCGCAAGAGCGTACTCATCACCTACGATTGAAGGCAGAATAGAGTTCAACAAGGCACCAAAAAGAACTACAGAAAATACTGTATATCTGTATGCTCTATGCAGTGAAAAATGAAAACTTCTTCTAAATGAAAATTCTCCAAAAATTATCCAGTACAGAATAGCTGCAAAGAAAAAACTGAAAGGTTGGTTCGGAATCTTCATAAAACCGATTCTACTAACTAACGCGGCAAGTATAGGAAAAAGAGCAAAGTTAGTTATATTCTTTATTGTAAAGAATTTGGAAACACGTTTTTTGGTGGCACCGTTATTGCTTTTTTCTGCCACCATTAATGTTTTCCTCGCTTTCAAATTCGTCGTAGGCTCTGATTATTCTTTTCACTATTCTATTTCTTACAACATCATGTTCATTAAGATATACGAAAGAAATTTCATCGATATCGTTTAGTATTTTCTGGATTATTACAAGTCCCGAACTTTCGTTTTTTTCCAGATCTATTTGTGTAATATCACCCGTTATGATTGCTTTTGAACCAAATCCTATTCTTGTTAAAAACATCTTCATTTGTTGATAGGTTGTGTTTTGAGCCTCATCCAGAATTATAAAAGAATTGTTAAGTGTTCTTCCCCTCATGTAAGCAAGCGGAACTACCTCGATAATTCCCTGTTCTCGAAAGTAACTCAATTTTTCTATTGGTAACATATCGATTAAAGAATCATATAGTGGTCTCAAGTAAGGGTCTACCTTTTCTGTTAAGGTTCCTGGAAGAAAGCCAAGCTTTTCACCGGCTTCTACGGCTGGTCTTGTTAGAATAATCCGCTGTACATTGCCTGATTTTAAACTATCTACAGCCATTGCAACGGCAAGATAAGTCTTGCCAGTCCCTGCAGGACCAATTGAAAACACAATATCTTTTTCCCTGATAGCGTCAAGATATTGTTTTTGGCCCCTGGTTTTTGGTTTTATTCTATTCAAAATTGCTACAGAATTTTTCACTGTATTGTAATATCCTTCAAATTTTTCACTGTTTTCTGTGGATAATTGATGTTGGTCAACCATGTATTCAAATTCTCTCCAATCCAGTAAGTGACCATTTTTGTTAACGCTTATTAGGTCCCCCAGAATTCTTTCTACTGTTTCGATTCCCTCTGTTGTTTCTCCTTTTATCCAAATTTCATTTCCAATTATTGATAGTTTTACTCCAAATTTATTTTGAAGATATCTTGCTTTCTTGTCGTAATTTCCAAAAATATCCACTGCTTCTGCATTTTCAGGAAGTTTTATCTTCCTTATAGACAAACAATCGCCTCCTCGATAAAATTATACAACATTATAATATAGTGTCCAGTGTACGGTAATTTAGTTGTTAATTTTGACTGAAATATAGTTTTCCATTTGTTTTTTACTTTACATCAAATTACCAGTATTTAATTTGATAGACTTTCAACGATGTTTATGGTTTTTAGGGTTTCATCTATATAATAAAACAATAAGAGGTCATGGGGGTGATCGGATGAATATAGGTATTATTACTGATAGTACAAGCGCATTAAATAATGAGGAGCAAGAAAAACTGCGTATTGATGTAGTCTCTTTATATGTAAATAAGGATGATACATTCTTCAAAGCCACCGAACTCTCACGAGAAGAATATTACAGAGAGCTTGAAATTGCAAAGAAAATACCAAAAACGTCACAACCTAATCCTCAGGATTTTCAGGATGTATTCGAAAAAAGAGCGGGGGAATTCGATGCGTTGATTGTTCCGGTAATTTCACAGGCTCTCAGCGGAACATTTGATTCAGCCGTACTTGCAGCTGATGCAGTAGACATTGATGTTAAGGTGATTGATAGCAAGTTAATCAACTTTGGGCTTGAGTTCCTTGTAAGAAACCTTCGTAATAAAATAAATAATAATGAAGAGTTTGATTCACTTATTTCGTACGCTTCTGATTTTTATAAGCAGATCAAGGTGATGTTTTCTGTAGATTCTTTAAATTACCTCTATAAGGGTGGGCGTATTGGAAGGGCGAAGGCTTTAATGGGTGGACTGCTAAATATGAAACCAATAATCAGCCTTGTTGAAGGAGAACTGCATCCTGTTGCAAGTGTTAGGGGTAACAAAAAACTTATTGAAAGGATTGTTGAACTTTCACTTCAATCGGAAAATCGGAAAT
>JASMTM010000124.1:0-4466 GCA_041694295.1 Petrotogales bacterium | reverse complement strand
CTTCCATTATAGGCGGCTATGAGTGCGTGAGGTATTGTACCCAAGCCTTCTACACCCCAATAATCAGCATTTGCATCAGTTGATACTCCAAAAGCGCCTGCTTTAAACGCTGCATAACCATCGGTTGCCTGTGTCCAGAAGTGATCAAATCGCGCGCTAAAAAATAATATTGGCTTTCCTCGAGCTGCTTTAACTACTTTTTTTACAGATGTAGCTGTTGAGCTGGCCCTTGCTATTACTCCAAGAAGCACAGTTTCAAGATAACCAAAGTATCTTGGGTCCCCTTGAATAGTCAAAACAGGTTCATTTTCCTTTGCTTCATCTCCATCATAAAGAGCTTTTACTTCTATTTCATCCCACTTATCTACCCATAGCTTGTTCATCGTCAATTTTAAATTCCATTTTTCAGCAGAACAATCTTTTAAACCTTCATAATCCATTTCCCAGGCTGCGTAATTCACTTTTTTCTCTATTTCAAGTATTCTGTTAAATAATTCATTAGCTTTATCTGGATCTTTGTAGTAGCCGGTTCCAAAACGTAGGATTGCCAATGCTTCATCTATTCCGACGATTATTGCATCTTTTCTGGTGAAAAACTGATAAAGTACATCGGTCTTTTTTCCATCCTTTTTCAGAACTTCGGTATACCTGGTAAAATATTTATCAGAATAATAACCTGTTCTGATTTTGTCTATGGGGACCTTAAAGATTCTCGGGTCCAGACGTTTCTTCATTAGACCACCTCTGCTCCAAGAACTTCCTTCATCTCTCTCATCGCGAGCTTATGGAGCTCTTTGTCGTAGGAATCTGTAGCTTTTTCGTGAACATAAACATCATACCACCTGCTTTTCAGGTCTTCCACTGTAAAAAGCACACAGATATTACTCACAAGTCCAGCCACATGAAATTCATCAGCACCAATTTCTTTTAAAATCTCTTCGAAGTTACTGTTATAAAAGGCGCTATATCTGCTCTTTTCAGTATGGTATCTTAATTTATAGTTTTTTAGCTCATTTTCTACTTCAGGAATAATTTTCCATCCTTCAGTATTTTTTATACAATGTGGCGGCCATATGTTGAACTCTTTATCGTTCTCCACATGAGTATCTGCTGTCGTAATGATTGGCAAATTTTGAGATTTGAACTCTCTAATAAGCTTCAGTACTTCGGGAACAATTTTCTCTACACCTTCAGTATAGAGAGCACCATCCGGATATACAAAATCTTTTTGAAGATCAACAATGAGTAAACATTTCATAAAAACCACCTCATTGAAATTCTAACGCAATCGTACTTTTGCTTCAATAGACGCAAAAATAAAACAACGAGGCCAAAGCCTCGTTGTCTTGTTCTATCTTTTTTTATCTTCTAAATCCATTCAATAGCCAGTTTAGACATATCTGATTTTATGAAAAGTTGGCAATTATGTTCAGCGGTGCTTATATTCTTAGATACATAACTGTCTTCGCGGGGAATCATATTGTCAAAATTACTCCAGTTCAGTTCACCCTGATGATGAATCGCAACCGATACCTCACTGGGCACCCTAAGCGTTAGTGAACTAACTTCACACCCTATGTCTATGCGAGAATCATGAACTTTTGAAGGTACAAGTGATATACGTGAAAGGTTGGTGGTAATTTTGGCGTTTTCAAGTCTTAGATTTGAAAAATCAAACACTACATCTGCAGCATCCAAATGTGCTGTTAAATCCAGAAAAGCCTTTCTGCTCAATTCGATATCCAGTCTTGACTTCGAAAGAACAGATGAAACACCTGCACGTGCTTTACATTTAGCAGATATAATCGCTTCTTTATTCTTCATATCGTATTGCAAATTTCCATTGAAATTCTTTTTATCAAAGCTCAAATTGGTCTCAATTCCTACATTTTCTTTTTCAGAATCCACCAACAGTACTTTGGTTAAATTTGTATCGATATCAAGCTTTTGTCTTTCAAATTCAAGAGGCCTTGAAACACTAAGATTCTGTCTTGTAGTTTTTACTCGTCTTTTTGCAAATCTCGTATTTTTGAACGTTGTAGCAACACCCCATCCAATAAGGTAAGATCCTATCAGTGCCAGAATCAATTGCCAGAAGGTCCATCTTATTCCCCACAAGGCAAAGGCATCGATTATTAACACACCGGAAAATATTAAACTTCCAAGATGTTCTCCTGTGAAATCCCGGAAAACTTTAATACCATTATTTAAAAATGCTGCAGCAAAAATAAGTTCAACAATAAGCCAAAATGATATATCAATTATATCTACTCCGGAGAGAATTATCAAAACTCCCAGGAAAATGGCTATAATGGCTCCAAGCTTCATCCTATTATCCCCCCTTCTTTTCCTTTTCATCGTTTTCGTCTTTGGTGTTTTCTTCTTTATTATCTGTTACTTCAGAATTGTCATCAGTTTTTTCGTTTTGCTTCTCTCCCTGATTCATTGCGAGCAAGTATTCAATCTCTTCAGGCCTGTATCCCATTACCTGTAAGAACTTTCTGGTATATTCTTCTGTTAATTTTCCCTCTTTCAGTAAGCTGAGTGTTTTTTCTGTCTCTTCGTCAATGATAAGACTCTCGAACTCTCTATTCTTGCTTTCTTTTTCTTCATGTGAAATTTTTCTTGGTGGTGTTTTAAAAGAGGTTCCTGATACTCCTGTTTCGTTAACATTTAATATTAAATCTCCTGATACGCTTTGCATTTTCAGCTTTTCATTTGCTTCTTCTCCATTAAAATATTCGTGATAGAATCTGTAGTGCTTTTTGTTTCTTTTTGTCATTGGAGCGCTGGTTATAATTTCTCCACTTACAGATGAAAATACTGTTTCCAGTTTTGGCTTTCCTGTGTAAATAATTCTTGCATCACCGCTTACAGTAGAGATCCAAAGATCTCTTTCCAGCGGGGGAAGATTCTCTATTAAAATATCACCAGATACTGAATTACCTGAAAAACTTCTAAAATTACAATTCCTTATTCTTATATCACCACTAACACTATTACAGCTGAAATCAGGTGATACAGTGTCTTCAATTCTTAAATCTCCGGATACCACAGTAACTTTCAAACTATCAAGATCAAAATCCTCAACGGTAATGTCACCAGAAGCAGTGTTCATCTGCAACTCCAATATTGATCGTGGAACCTGAATAAAAACTTCATCGACATCATTATTTTTTCTGAATATATTTTCGAAAAATCCTTTGCCGCTTTTTTGAAATCTTATTGTTAACGTATTCCCACTTTTATCAATGAACGGTTGATAGCCTGTTTCATGAGTATCAACCCTTGCCGTGATTACCCCATCATTTGTGGGTTGAACTGTCATATCTGCAGAAGCGCTGGATAACTTCAATTTCTTTATATCTTTAATATCGTACTTGAATTCAGTCATTCAAATCACCTCTCACTCAAAAGTTATGGTTACAGAATGGTCCGTTGTTTCCACCTCTACAGGTTCCATAGTTTCAAGCGCTTCGTTGATCGCTTCATCTATGTCTATATCGATCTCTTCTTCATCAATCTTGAATTTTTGACCTTTGAGAAATTTCGTTCCGAATTTTGCCAGTGATGCTGGTATTGAGATATTTACTTCTTCTTTTCCTTTGATTTTATTAAAAACATATATTCTCATTCTTCTTGCGCTACCTGTCTTTTTATTTATCTCAACAAGTTCTTCAAGCAAATTAAAAGCATCATCCGGTGACAATTTTCTTTCATACAACAGATTTAGAACTTTTTTTATTTCGCTTTTTTCCATGATTGCACCTCATTTCTTCTTCTTAAGACGTTTTAGCATTTCAAGTGCTTCGCTTGGATCCATTTCACCAGATTCGAGTCTTTCAAGAATGCTAACTGTTTCTTCTCTTTCCCTGTCAACTACGGAATAACCAAGGGCAATAACAATATCTTCTAATCTATTCTTTGCTGTCGGATAAGAAATATTTAGTTCTTTTTGTACCTCTGAAAGGTTTCCCCTATTCTTTATGAATACTTTAAGGAATTTAAGCTGTTCAGGAGAAAGTCTCATTATTTCGTCAAGTTCAAATCTTCCTCTAATTGTCGTACCACAACTGTCACATTGATATTCAGTTATGGTAAGCTTATCACCACAGACAGGACAGTTGGTTATTCTTCGTTTCATATGTTCACCTCCAAAAATTCATTCATTCCTTGTTTATTATACAACTTAAGACTTAGAAAAGTCAAGTTTTAACTTAATATTTTTTATTTTACATAATTTTCTTTTCGAATTTCTTAAATTATTGAATCACTGATATAATTTTTTGAAACTAATTTCACGATCAATACATACAGTTTTTCTAAGAAAACTTTGTATAATTGCATCTCATTCTACTTATTTATTTCTAATTAATTTTAGCAGCATATAACTGACTTTAGTGAAAATATTCTTCATATGATATAGTATGGTGAAAATATTCTACTATTTCGGCCTAAAGGCCGTC
>JASMTM010000123.1:0-5420 GCA_041694295.1 Petrotogales bacterium | reverse complement strand
CAGACGCCGCTCTTTATTATATGATGAGGATGATCGAGGGAGGCGAAGACCCAAAAATCCGAGATTTCTTTTTTGGGAACAGTAAGTATTCCTTTTCGTTCAAACATCCAGGCAACACTACCACTTTCTGCAAGATTACCACCATGTTTGGAAAGCAAATGTCTAATTTCCTGAGCAGTTCTGTTTTTATTATCTGTCAAAGTTCTTATTAACAATGCGATTCCGCCGGGAGCATATGCTTCATACATAACTTCAACAAAACTCTGACCTTCCAGTTCTCCAGCTCCTTTTTTTATTGCTTTTTCCATGGTGTCCTTGGGCATATTTGCATCTTTTGCCTTATCCATTGCCACTCTTAAGGAGTTATTTGTTTCGGGATCCGTTCCGCCTTCTCTTGCGGCAACCATTAATTCACGAATAATTTTTGTAAAAATCTTTGACTTTTTGGCATCCTGGGCCTGTTTTCTGTGTTTGATGTTTGCCCACTTATTGTGACCGGACATAATTTTTCCCTCCTACATCATTTATGATTTTCGATAATTTTTTGCCATGAAATATTACATCTGTCACAATAACATAAACCCCTTTTTCATCTAGTTCAGCGGTTTCATTTGAAGACAATGTTTCAAGCAATTTATAATACTTCACGGCTCTGTTTAAATGCTGAGTATATTTTACCATAAAGTACTCGTGTAGTTTTGTATATGAGAAATCTTCAAAGGCTTCATTCATTCTAAATCTCCTGACAGACTTCTTGGTTTTTTTGGTTACAATATTATCTGAAGTAAATCTACTGGGATCGTATTTTTTTATAGGAAGATATAAATTATATTGAAATGCCTCAATATATTTCTGCAATTTAAAATCATCAGGTACCCTGGAGATTTGAATGGGTTTGATAGTAAAATGTCCGTAAGATTGTAGCTGTGTGAAAACATTGATTTGTTCAGTTGTTTCAATTTGAACATACCACGCAGTTGACGCAACACCTGTTGGTACAGGTGGTGTAAAAACCATCTTTGGTCTCGGATGGTAACCTTCTGTGAATTTTATACTAATTCCCGCTCTTTTGAAGTAACGTTGTATAGCATTGTCAGTTTCCTTTTGAGAAAGGTATCTTATAATACCTCCTCTCACGAATCTAAATATATACGATGGCATCAAACATTCACCTGAAAGGTTATTTGTGTTATTTCCAAATTAACATTATAATTGTAATGTAATTAAGCAAATTTAACAACGGGAACTTAGGAGTGCCGTTATGTGGCTTATAATATCTGATTCTCATGATAACATTAAAACATTGAGCAAAGCTGTTGAAATGGCTAATAATAAAGGTGTAGATCATCTGTTCCACTGCGGAGACATAATTGCACCCTTCAGTGCCAGGATTCTAAAAAAATTCAGTGGAGAGCTACATGTAGTATTCGGAAACAACGATGGAGAAAAGTTTGGATTGAAAAGAATACTTGGAGAAAACCTAACATCTACTCCTTATGCCCTTAATATTGATGGATTCAGTATTTTAATGATGCATGAACCTTTTGATTTTAGTGATTTGAAGGGTTATGATTATGTGTTTTACGGACATACTCATGAATTGGTTATTGAAAGAAGAAAAGCATCAATAATAATTAATCCAGGAGATTCAAGTGGTTGGGTTTCTGGAAATCCAACATGTGTTATTGTAGAACCTGGTAAAACAGAAAATGTCATAGAATTATAGTAAACATTAGAATTACCAAATTGGAGGTTTGAAAGATGGATAGAAAGGTTATCGAAACGGACAAAAATGTGGAAGTTGTTCAATTCTTATTTGACAAAGAAGAGATTAAAAAGGCAGAAGACAAGGTAGTAAGTAAGGTTAATATGAATTACCAGATACCTGGATTTAGAAAGGGTAGAGTACCGAAGAACATTGTTATTAATTTTATTGGGGATAACTATGAGGACCTTGTACTGGATGAACTATCAGATAAACTGGAAGAAGCTCTAAAGGCAGAGTCAGATAAACTTTATGTTCCTGCAATTATTTCTGAAAGGAAGCTGAAGGATAATTACGCAGCTTTCACAATAGAACTTCATAGAGATCCTAAATCTACAGTCAAGGATTACACTAGCATTGAGTTAAAAGTACCCAGGAAGCAGGAAATTGTCATGAATTATATTGATTCTAAACTGGAAGAGCTAAGAGAGGATCACTCGATCATGGAACCAAAGGAAGGAAAATTGGCTATAGGAGATATAGCTGAAATAGAATACTCCATTGTCAAAGATGGCAAGAAAATTGCTGACAACAAAAAACAGGAAATCGAAATTGCTGAAAACGACGAAAGACCAATTGTAAAGAATATCATTGGAAAAAGCAAAGGAGAAACGGTTGAATTTGAAAAAACCTTTGAAGGTTCAGATAATAAGTACTATTACACTATTAATATTGTTGAGACATACAGAAAGACTCTCATGGAGCTTGGAGATGAACTTGCGAAAACAGTCAACTATGATGTAAACGATCTTGAGGAACTAAAGGCAAAACTAAAAGAAGAGGGAACAGAGCAGTATGAAAACTGGAAATATGATTATCTCAGACAGCAGGTATCAAGTTTAATTACCGATTATGTAGATATCGAGATTTCCGACAAAACACTTGATTACTTCGTTTCCAGAGCCATCGAAAATTCGAAGAAAGAAGGAAGCTACGAAAAATACCTTAAAGAAGTGGAAAATGAGGAGGAACTGAAAAAAGAATTTAAACGAAATATTCTAAATGAATTGAAAAAAGAAAGAGCGGTAGAAGAGATATCTGAAAAGGAAAAGATCGATGTTACAGATGAGGAAATTGAAAATAAAATCAAAGAACTTGCTCCATACTGGGGTATATCTGAAGAACAGGCACTGGGAGTAATCAAAGAAAGAAAAAGAATGAAAGATGAACTCGAAGAAAACATTAGACGAACAAAGGTTTTTGATGCTGTAATAGCAAAAGCTGATGTTAAAGAAGTTGATGAAAACGAAGAGGAAAATCAAGAAGAGGAGAAATCTGAAAAAAAGGATGAACAGGAAAACAACGAAGACAAAAAAGAATGAAAATTGTTTATTAATTAATCAGGGGAAAAACAATGCAGTTTTCCCCTGATTTTGTGTGTTTTTGATATCTCTGCTATATTTGGCCAACGCTAAAGTTTTTTGTTTGTAAACTGTGGAGGTGTTATGGTGAAATCAAAAAGCATAATATACATCGCTATAATACTCGCTATCGCTGTTGTATTGTTTTTCTTTTTGAGAACAGTGTTTGCAGGAGATTTTATTGTAAGCCCAATAATTTTTACGGTGGGGCCCTTTGAAGTTAGATGGTACGGTGTGTTCATTGCCCTTGGTATCGTCATAGCATATCTCATTGGTAGGAAGCTAGCAAGGAGAGAAGGACTAGATGAGGACCACCTTATAGAAGTTGTTTTTCTAGGCATAATTTTTGGAATTATTGGAGCGAGATTGTACTACGTTCTTTTTAACCTTTCATATTATTTGAAAAATCCTTTAGAAATTGTGAAAATATGGAATGGTGGATTGGCAATACATGGAGCTATCTTCTTTGCACTGCTTGTTGGTTTTATATATGTGAGATTAAGGAAAAAAGCCAACATGAAATTTTTCCAGATGACCGATATATTTACTGCGGTGCTACCCTTTGCACAGGCGCTTGGTCGCTGGGGGAATTTTATGAACTACGAGGCTTATGGAAAACCAACAGAACTCCCATGGAAGATGTTCGTGCCTCTTGCTAACAGAATGCGTGGCTATTCACAGTTCGAATATTTTCACCCCACATTTCTTTACGAAAGTTTGTGGGATCTTACGGTTTTTGGAATATTGATATGGTTCTTCATGAAGGGTAGAAAAAACTATGGAGAAGTAACCGGTTTATATATGATAATGTATTCAGTTGGTAGATTTTTTATAGAGGGTTTAAGGCTGGATAGTCTTTATGTCGGACAACTTAGGACCGCCCAGGTGGTTTCTGTAATACTTATTGTGGTTGGACTTGCAGTCTTCATAATTACCCGTAAAAAAGGTCAATCAGTGAAAACAGTTTCTTAAAGGCTTTTACTCGGTGACTGATTTTCGATTTGACATCATCACCAAGTTCGCCGAAGGTTCCATCATATCCATCGGGGATGAATATAGGATCGTAACCAAATCCCTTCGATCCCCTTATATTGTTTGATATAGTGCCGTTTACAGAGCCTTCTGATGCAAAATAATTGGATTTAAAAGGATCATAAAAAACAGCCAGGCATCTGAATCTTGCCGATCTATCATTGCTGTTTTTTAACATCTCAATAATTGATTCCATCTTCTCCTTATAGGAAGCGTTTTCAAGGTATCTAGCAGATTTTACTCCAGGGAAACCGTTCATACAATCGATTTCAAGCCCGGAGTCATCTGAGAGCAGAAAAACAGACTGTTCTTTATATGCCTCGACTTTCTTAATAGCATTTTGTAAGAAGGTATCTCCATTTTCTTCAACATTGCTTTGGGGAACAATATCGTAGATGCTTTTTATTTCAAACTTGCTAGGTGAAATGTCACTGATCTCTTTGAGTTTATTGGAATTGGTTGTAACAAGGTACAGTATCATCGATGAATTTTCTGCCCCTTTCGTATGATTTCCTGGGGTTGTTTTGATTTAAAAACAGTTGTTCCCATTATCAAAATATCTACGCCATTATTTACAAGTTCAACTGCGTTGTCCAGATTGACACCGCCATCTACCGATATTTCAAAATCGAGATTGTTTTCTTTTCTTAACTCATCCAGCTTCTTTATTTTTTCAGCTACTTTTGGTATAAAACTCTGTCCGGAATAACCTGGATTAACGGTCATTACAAGCACACCGTCGACAAAGTGGATAATTTCTTCAAGTGCTGAAACAGGTGTATGTGGATTGAATGACACAAATGCTTTAACTCCGAGATCCTGTATTCTTGTAATCAGACTATGCAAATGAGGTTCAACTTCAACGTGAACGGCGAGAATGCTTGCTCCGGCCTTTGCAAAGGATTCCACATAATCAGATGGATTGGTAATCATAAGGTGAACATCAAGAGGTGGACAAAAATCAATTGGTTTTAGTGCATTCATTATGGGCAAACCAAAAGTAATATTTGGTACAAAATGGCCATCCATTACATCAATATGAAGTAAATCTGCGTTTCTAACCATTGACACCTGGTCGTACAGCCTTGAAAGATCAGATGCCAGTATTGAAGGGGAGATTTTTGCCATGTCGTTCACCTCTTTTTTCGGTGTTTTTTCTTTAATTCATTATACAATTTTATGTAACTATCATAGCGGGATTTCTTTACTGAATGATCTTTCAACAACTCTTTTACGTGACATCCAGGTTCATCAATATGAGA
>JASMTM010000122.1:0-7043 GCA_041694295.1 Petrotogales bacterium | reverse complement strand
CAACCACAGATTCTACAATCAATACACCATTTTCATCGTAGACACTGAAAATATAGGATTCTTCTTCTACAGGTTCTTGAATGGTCCAATCAAATACTCTATCAGAGTAGTATTCTTCCGATTTAGGTTGGTTATATGTTATTTCATTTGTGGCTGCAATAATATTTAGATGTGTATCCATTTCAGTTTTTTCTCCAGTTTCATCTTTTGCTACAATCCAGAAATAATACCATTTGTTTGGCTCTAATTCACCGGCATATGTATAGCTTTCAAGATTAGTATCGGTTACGACTGGCTCCACATCTGCTGGTGGTCTTTGATCGCTAAAGTAAACTTCAACACTAACGTCCTCCCCTTCTGGATCATTTATCTCCCACTCAAATTCAAGAGGTGTTGAAGCACCATATCGTTTCATTGTTAGAAGTTTTTCGGACGGGAATGTAATTACAGGTGCAGCATTACCTGTAACAAATGTTCTCTTTTCACTTTCAGCTTTTTTGCCTGAAAGGTCCTCAACGACTATCCACCATTGATATTTTGTTTCTGGTTCAAGAGGAGTGTCTATTGTCGCTACTTCCTCAGTACCTCCCGCGTTTCGCAATACAAGATCATAAACCTCTGGTTTTTCTCCCCCTTCTTTTGATAAGTAAAGCCAGGTATGAACTGTGGGATCATCTTCGTCAAAGACCTTCCATCTAAACTCTGTATTAACTGTCGTTAATTCTTCAACTTCGTTTTCCGGACTAATTAATTCCGGATTCTCTGGCGGTATATCAAATGTCTTAAAACTCCACGATGAGGCTGTCTTCGTTTCACCATCACTGGCTGTGATCTTCCAATAATATTCTTTGTTGGTGTTAAGTACTACATCAGTAAGGGTAGATACATATGTTGGATCTTCAAATTCATAATCAGTCGAAGTAGCAACGATACTATCAAAATCGGAATCTTCTGCCAGTTCAAGAACAAAATTCATATCATCATTATCAGGGTCAGAAGCAAACCATTTAAATACAGGTGAACGATACGGTGTAACATCTGTAGCATCTTCTTCAGGAGATACTGCAATAGGTTCATCCGGAGGCGTATTTCCAGTAGTAAATGACCAGACATCCGATTTGCTTTCTGCTCCTTTGGCGTCTTTTGCTTCGATATACCACTGATATGTAGTTAACGATTTCAAACTGTTAACTACATAATTTTCTTCCAAAACTTGTTTAGCAATCTCCGCACCCTCAGGAGGTATCAACACAAAGGTAAATTCGATTTTGTCACCTTCTCTATCGTCAGCTTTCCATTCAAATCTTAAATCTCTAGTGACAGTATTTTGACTTCCGTAGTTTGGTGAAATCAACGTAACCTCAGGTGCTGTGTTACTTGTAACAATAGAAGCAACTTTGGTAACCTTACCACCAAATTTATCTTCGGCTTCAATTTTGAAAGTATATTCTGTGGAACTTTCAGGTTCTGCAAGCGTATATGTCGTTTCTTTTATATCAGTGGCAAGGAGTGTTTCGGACTGCTCTGCTTTTTTCATATAAACATCGTAAAGAAGTTCATCACCATCAGTATCTGTTGCCTGCCAGCTTAAAACAATGCTGTAATCTTCTTCTGCTATTTCAGTTATATTTAATTCTGGTGCTGTATTCTTCGTTGCAAACACCGCTTTTTCGCTCTCGCTTGTGTCGCCGGAATCAACATTGGTAGCTTTCACATACCAGATATAGTTTGTATGTCCTTTAAGAGTATCATCAACAAATTCAACAATTTCTCTATCTTCCTCCGGGTAGTTTACTCTAACAGACCCGGCTCGATCAAGCGTGCCATCTTCTTCCCCAACAAAAACCTCATATATTACTGGCCAGTAATATTCTTCTGAAGTCAGCTTCCACACGTATTTGACTGGCATAACTACATCTGTTGCGTTGTCTTCAGGTGTAACCAATGAAATACTTAAATCTGGTATAACCTCAGTGATAAAAGATTGTGTGTTTGATTCGCTAACCAGATTCTCTGAATCTTTTGCCCTAACTTTCCAGTAATAAGTAGTATCAGGATCAAGAACCCTACCCAGAATCTCGTACGTAACAATAAGATTCGTATTTTCTAAGTTTTCTGCGATAATATCAGAACTACCCAGATTTCTGCTTTTTCCTAAAAACACATCGTAGGTTACCGGGTCACCATCTGGATCAACTGCATCATTCCATTCAAGTTCAAAACCAACCATTGAAATATCCGTTTCGTTATTCTGCGGATTAATAAGAGTAGGTTTTTCAGGTTGAGAATTTTTTAGAGTGAAACTCCAGACATCACTTTCATCAGCTTTTTCTGCGTCATTGTATACTTTAACCTTCCAGTAGTAAGTATCATGTGGCTCAACCAACAGGTCATATCTGAATTTAAAAATGCCTTCAGCTTCTGACGAAGATTCACCCAGCAATTCAGTTTCTACTACTTCAAGAGAATCTTCATCGGTTCCTGCCCAGATGTCAGCATATAAATCATCTTTTGGTCTATCGTATTCAACTTCCCAATATAACTCGACATTTTTTGAATAAGCAATCTGTGAAGCATTGTTTGGCCTGGGTGAATTAGCTGAAATAATTATTTCAGGTTCAGGCTTTGGCCAAAGCAATATTGTGAGTACAATACCCACCACAATAATCGCCGCTATCATAAGCAGCAGTACATAGTTCATTCCTTTTTTTCGACTGGATTTGTGCACATAAATCCCTCCTCAGACTCAGAATACTCTTACGAGCTTTCCTTCTATTATATATTAAATGGATATACCTTGTAACTTTCTTGTATGAATAGTCTGAATGTTGTAATTATCATCTTCTTTTTCAATTATTACATATGTTAACTCAATTCTTTGCTCAAATCCCTTATCATTTTTACCATCAATTAATTCTACTACAGGTTTCCATGTTCCTGTATTTATGTAGAATTTTTTCTCACCATCAACAGTTACTATCTTTGCGCAATACTTGTGGTTGTGACCCATAATACAACCCTTTAGTTCCCCCGGAACAATTGTCGGTGAACTATTACCATAACAAAGATATAACTGTTCATCAACTACTTTCTTAAAACCCTTCAATCCTAAGGCCCCTAACAGACTTTGTGCCATTTCATACATATAATCGGTTCTCTTCAAAGTTCTAACTGCCATAACCATTCTGACAACAAAATCGCCTAATTTCATTCCGCCAATTTTGTTCACAAAAAAATTACTTAAAAATCGTAATCCTGGATAATTTACTTTCATCCATTTTTTTGCATAATCTGATTTAATCATATTTGCAAACGCATTCGTCCAAAGCTCAAAAAGGTTTATTGGTATGTTTTTATCATTTCTTATATAGTTAAACCAGTGGAAAACATCCAAAGTAGGATGCACATTATGATAATCTTCTAATACTTCTTTTGGCACATTCTTTTCTATGAGTAAGTAATCAAAGTTTTCTTTCATGTAGTGAGACATATATTCTCCAAATGTGGGCAAAATCTTATCATTTTTTCTGTCGTATGTGTAACGATTAATTATATCGTACTGATTACCGTGTACGCAAAAAATCTTCATTTCATCATCAAAATAATAAGGAAGAATATCAACGCTTTCCTCACCACCAAGTATCTCAATAAGACTTTTGCGTAATTTTTTGTTGAATAGCAAATACGAGTCATGATTACCTATTATGTACTTAATCTTGCTGCTTTTTGAAAAGTTCCTGAAAGCGTCAAAGACTTCTTTATGATGCTGTTCAATCTCATCAATTATTGCCCCATCCAAATCATCAATTTTTCTAAAATAGTGGTCCATATCGCTTAAATTCAAGTTGACAGCACTTATGAATTCCAATCCATCACCAACTATGATCATTTCATCATAGTTATCTTCAGCAGCCGAGTTCAATAATTCAACAAGTTCTTTATCAAAGCTAAAAGAATCTTTTGTTGTACCATTACCTATGTGTAAATCGCTTAAATAAAGTTTTTTCATTTATTGCACCTCTCAAATTTTATCACATTACGTTCGCATCACACAATAATTAAAGTATAATCGAGTAAACCTTTAAAAACATGTTTTTTTATGCAAGAATATGTAAAAAGGAGGATCTAATCATTGCTTTATTTTATAGATCTGGCAGTAGCCTTTCCATTTATATTTTTTGATCGCAAGCTGTTTGTTTTTTGTTTATTAACCGGCTTAATATCCTCTTTTATATCAAGAATAAATGAACCATCGACTTACTCAAATAGCAATAACATAAAAGCTTCTGTTCTTTGCTTTATCCTATCTTCAATTATTCTTCTAATAATTTTTAACAATTTCTTACCGTTAATTTCCCTCCTTCCCAGTATTATTGTAAAATATTTTTTCGGGAGAAAAATAAAAATCAAGAAAAAATTCATTGTTCCGGAAGACTTAAATTATAATACCAATACTAGAAGAACATATGACTATTTCAAACGAATCATTGATATAGTAATTAGTTCTCTATGTATCATATTATTTTCACCAATAATAGCGGTTGTTGCCATCTCAATTAAACTTAGCACGGGTTCACCTGTATTCATTGTACAAAATAGAATAGGTATCAATGGACAAATATTTCCCATGTACAAGTTTAGAACGTTCTCTAACGAATCAAAAAATAAAAAAATTACCACAATAGGGAAAATAATTAGACCTTTAAGAGTTGATGAAATCCCTCAATTCATAAACGTTCTAAAGGGGCATATGAGTCTTGTTGGCCCAAGACCAGAACTACCAGCTTTTCATAGAATGGCTTCGAAACATGTACCAAATTATGAAATGAGATTGTTAGTTAAACCTGGTATAACTGGCTGGGCACAGATTAACTATAAATACACTACTTCAGCAGAAGAATATTACAAGAAAACTGGTTATGATTTTTACTACGTGAAACATAGATCTCTTTTAATGGATATCCAGTGTTTACTGAAAACCCCATATGCAATTATTCGTTCAATTATTTCAAAATAAAAAGAGTCCCTATTGGGACTCTTTTTCAAATTTGATATTTAATTACTCTTTGCTTACCGCTTTCATTCTTGAAACTACACTATTCTTTCTTCCTGAATAAGTTGTATGTAATAATTCATGAGAAAGGTGCGAAAGCGGTTCACCAAAGAAGTCTTCGTATATTTGTTTGATTGCCGGATTTTCGTGAGATTTTCTAAGCTCAAGTTTTCGATCTATATCATAAATGGCATCAATTCTCTTTTGAATAATATCAGGGTCATTAGAAGAAGGTTGCCCTCCTCCTCCAATACAACCGCCAGGACAGGCCATTATTTCTACAAAGTCGTATTCTGCTTCTCCACTTTTTATTTTTTCCATCAATCTGATGATATTTGCACCACCATGAGCAACTGCAACCCTTAGTTTTGCGTCTTTCATCTCAATAGTAGCTTCTTTTACCCCTTCAATTCCTCTGACTTCATTAAAATCAAGTTTTGGTAATTCCTCTTCTGTGTAAAGTTCATAAGCTGTCCTCAATGCAGCCTCCATAACACCACCAGTAGCTCCAAAAATGGCACCTGCTCCTGTTGAAATACCCAGAGGCTTGTCGTATTCTTCTTCTTCAAGTGATTCATAAGGTATCTTCTTAACCTCAATCATTTTACCAAGTTCACGTGTTGTAATTACGTTATCGACAGCTTCAAGACCGTTTACCTTCAACTGCTCTCTTAATTTTTCATCTTTTTTTGCTGTACAGGGCATAACTGAGACAACATAAATATCCTCAGGATCAACATCGATTTTTTCTGCAAAATATGTTTTAACTGCTGCTCCTAACATTTCATGAGGAGATTTTGCAGAAGAAAGATTCTCTGTAAATTCTGGATATCTTTTTTCCATAAGATTTACCCAGGCTGGACAACATGATGTAAACATAGGAAATTTACCGCCATTTTTTACTCTATCAAGCAGTTCAGATCCTTCTTCCATAATTGTCAAATCTGCTGCAAAATTGGTATCAAATACATAATCAAAACCAAGTTTCCTTAACGCTGCAACCATTTTCCCAGTGCTAATCGTGCCAGGCTTTTCTCCAAATACTTCACCTAGAGCAACCCTAACTGCTGGTGCTGTCTGCACAACAAGAACTTTGTTATGCCTATTTATTTCTTCCATTACCTGCCTAAATTCAATTCTCTCAGTTATTGCTCCAACAGGGCAAAGGTAAGCACACTGCCCACAATTAATACAATCTGTTGCAGAAATCGGTGCACCAAAAGGAGGTAGTGGTAGAGAATCATGTCCTCTGTTTGTCATAGAAAGTATTGAAAGTCCTTGAAGCTCTTCACAAGCACGAACACATCGTCCGCAATTAATACATTTATTCATGTCTCTAAATAATGAAGGGCTGCTTTCATCATAGGGTTCATTTCTTAATTCCTTTGGAAACATATCCTGAACATTATATTGATAGATAAGATCCTGAAATTCACACTTTCCATTGACATCACAGGTCATACAATCGTTGGGATGGCTAGAAAGCAACAATGCGAGATTAAATTTAACTGCTTTCTCAACCCTGTCACTGTTAGTCTTAATAACCATACCATCATCTACATATGTTGAACACGCGGGGCTAAGATTTTTGGCACCTTCAACTTCTACAACACAAACCCTGCATGAACCAACAATTGAAAGTGAAGGATGATAACACAACGTTGGAACATCCATTCCTATTTCCCTTAAAGCCTCAAGAATAGTTTGACCTTCTGTAACCTCATGCTTTTTACCATTAACAGTAATTGCTATGGGCACCAAAAAGCACCTCCATTCAATATTTTAGCGACTTTGTGAATTTTCTATCAATTAATTTTATCATATTTATTCTGAATGTACAGTCCCAAATCTTGAAATTACTATTAAGCAAAGTTAATTTTAAAAGGGATTATGCTCAAATCAAACGACTTCTAAACTAATCTCTATGGTTTATACTTCAGGTATCTATAAATCGTAAAAACACATGGGTGAGTTTACAACTTCCTTTTTT
>JASMTM010000121.1:0-3514 GCA_041694295.1 Petrotogales bacterium | reverse complement strand
AATAGGTAAAGCCTGTTTTGTATTTACATTGAAGGACTGAATGCTTTCTCTGTCAAACTCAAAAACAACTCTTTCAGCATTTATAACACTTTCCTTTGTTGTTAGTACAACATTTCCCCAAAAAGTAGCTGATATTGGTTTATCTCCTTCAATCAAAACTGAGGCATTTGAAGCATGAATGGTTACATCATATTCACCTTCAGAATAATTAAGTATTACCGGTCCATGAAGCCTTATCTCGTTACCTCTACCTTGAAAAGATCCTGCTGAAATATTAATATCATATGCGAAGGCTTGACTGCCTACAAAAATTATCATAAGGATCATACCAATTTTAAATATGCTGCTTAATATTTCGCTAAATTTATAAGATATCTTTGTATCAATGAGAAAGTAAATACCCACACCTATTGCTGTGAAAAAAATATTTGGCAACCAGGGAGCAAGAATGGGATTAATTAATCTCTCTTTACCCATGGCACTTAACCATGCCCCCGAGCCCTGATAAACCACTACCAATACAAAGGTCAAAATAACTGACCAAGCCTTCGTTCTCAAATTCAACATAAGAGATAATGGTACTCCCATCAAAACGATAACCAGTGGTCCCAGCGCTGTGGATAATTTTTCCTGAAGAGCAACCTTAAGGGAAGCTGTTTCAACTCCAATTTTATCGTAAGACTTTATCTTATCCTTTAGTTCCTCGCTTGACATCTCTCTTGGGGATTTCGAAGTCCTGATATATTCTTCAATATCCTGTTCGAATTGCAAGTCAAATGATTCAAAAGTCATATCCAGTGTGAGAAAACCCTTACTATCCATTTCATAGATCCGCCCCGTATGCATAACCCATCTATTGTTATCGAAGGTAGCGTTGTCAGCGCTTATTACCCTTGTTTTGCCCCTCTCGCTCATATCGTAAAGCAGAATTTCCTCAAGAGTTCCTGATTCTGGATCAATGCGTTTTATATAAAGATATCGTCCTTCACCGTCTTCCATAAAGGCATTTTCCTTGAAGGTCATTTCGGGTCTTTTATAGACATATTTTGCAAGCGCTTCAGAAGCTTTTCTGTTTCCTGCAGGAACAAGATAGTCATTAAACAAATAACTAACAAAGCTCATGACTAATGCAAATATGACAAAGGGGATTACCAGCTTCCTAAGTGTTATTCCATGAGTCTGAAGGGCTATCAGTTCGTTGTCTGATCTCATGCGTGAAAGCACCCAAAAAATACCCAGAAGTACTCCAACAGGAATACCCAGTACTATGAAATAAGGAAGATTATAGTAAATCAGTAAGAAGAGTTTGTCTATGCCCACTTTGTACCTTACTATTATGTCGGAAAGCTGATATAAAAGTTCAATGCTTACAAAGATTAAAAATCCTCCAAGACCTATAAGAAAGGGGCTAATTGTTTGTTTTATGATATATTCTATCAATTTCTTCAATGATATGCCTCCAGCAATAGTTAATCCTGCACATCAATTTCTGTTTCAGCAAGAGTATCCGATTTACAACGATAGTGTTTTCCAGTATCGATAAATGTAGCGCAAGTAATTAGTTTTGTACATAAATCAGCAATAGTTTCCAGACATCTAAAAACAAAAAGTAATGACACTGCCCTCGTCATTACATGAGGAGAGTTTTCCATAATTTCAATCAGTTCCTTTTCCGCATCTTCAAGAAGTTTATCTACTATATCGTCCTTCTCACAAATCATTTTTCCTTCGGTAAATGACGGTTCTATCAGATTATGAACTGCTCCAGATAAAATATTGTAAACCTCATCGAACATCTTATACAATTTCTCATACAATCCTATTGGTGGTTTTTTTGATAGTTCGATGGCCTTTTCTGAAATTGCCACACAATTATCGGCAATTTCCTCAAGTGTACTGTTGATTTCCATTGCACTTGCCAGAAACCGCAGATCCTTTCCAATGGGAGTTAAAATACCAAGCAGCTTTACAATTCTTTCTTCAAGTTCAGCGGAAAACGCATCTATTATGGAATCAGAATAAATGACATCCCTGGCATGATGCTCATTTCTTTCAATAAGAGCAACATTTGTTTTACTGTAAAGCTGCAGGATGTAATGCGCCATTTTTACTATATCTTTCTTCAGTTCATCGAACTTAATCCTTCCTTTTTCAGAGATCATTTCTTGATCTCCCTCCAAATGCAAGCTTTTTCTTCATGACGCTGACAAAATCAAATTCTTTTTCTCTAAGAATACTAATCATTTTGTTTGAAAGAGTTGTTATAATGCGATCTTTTTTTTCAAGTGTTCCTGCTTCATAACCATCAATATAGATCCTAACGGGTGCATTTTTATTCTCTTTCACCATTATATGACCTTTACGATCTGGAGCCAGAACAATCGGTCCAACATAAGGATTATGGGCCGATAACGGGGTTATTTGATAGACATCGCTTCTTGGATCTGTCAACGCTCCACCAGCAGCAAGATTGTACGCTGTTGATCCCGTACTTGTGGAGATTACAACTCCATCTCCAATTATCAGATAAGGAGAATAATCTGCTATTCTTATTTCAAACTCCACCGTTCTGCTCGGAGAACCCCTCTCCAGAACGCAATCGTTCAGTGCCATAAAACTTGTTTTTCTCATATCTATTTTCAATAACTTTCTTTTGTCCTCAATTAATCTTTTTTCTAAGAGTAGTCTTAAAGCTCTATTCAGGTCCTCCAATTCAAAGGACGCCAGAAATCCAACACTACCTACCTTGAAACTAAGAATAGGTACATTGCTTTTAAAAGCTACGTTTACTGCCCTTAGAACTGTCCCATCACCGCCAAACGTCATAACAATGTCAATATTATCTAATCCATCAACACAATACTGATCAAAAACACATGTCTCGATTTTATGGTTATTAATCTCCTTTAAAATACTTTCCTGTTCTTTATCATCAATACGACTGTAATTAAAAAAAATGGCAGCTTTCAAAAGATCACCTCATTAATTCTGCCAGGTCGAAAAGAGTGGTAACAAGAAACTGGTCCAGAAAAATCAGTATGAGTATGACAATAAGCGGCATAAGGTCAATTGGACCAATTCGTAATTCCGGTAAAATTTTCCTTAACGGTTTAACCACGAAACTTCCAAGGGCTTCAAAAAACATTCTGAATGAAGAATAACCCCCGGGTGACAACCAACTCATAACAACAACGAGTATAATTGAGAAAATTTCGAGGTTTATCAATATTCTGAGAATCACAGCTATTGAAAAAATGAAATTTCCCAAAATGAACATGTTCTATTTTTTCCTTTCTTCTAAATCCTTGAATAGATTTGAATTTCTTGACAATTTTATATTTAGCAAATCGTATCCCTTTTCGGTAACCTTTCTTCCTCTGTTCGTTCTAACTAGAAAACCTGACTGAAGAAGGTATGGTTCGTACACTTCACTAATAGTTTCGGCTTCTAGTCCAACGGAAGCTGCGATTGCCTTAACTCCTGCAGGTCCACCATTAAAATTTGTTATCAATGT
>JASMTM010000120.1:0-6618 GCA_041694295.1 Petrotogales bacterium | reverse complement strand
CTCTTTTGGTGTAGTTGATTTATATGAGAATGTGCTTAAACCTTCTCTTAATAACTGGAACTGCGATCATGAAAATAATAAATTATGTATCTGGCAAGAACATTTAAGGTGTTCAATAATCAGATCAATTATTGAAGGATGTTATCCGTTTGTCCTTAAATAAAAATCAGAAGCCTATGAACAAACAGTTGCAGTTGTTTGCCCCCCTGATGAACAACATGAGCTGGGTGCAAGAATGATTTCTGACTACTTCACAATGAATGGTTTTAAGTCAACCTTTGTTGGTAGTAATACCCTGTTGAGTCATTCATTGAAGCCGTTAGAACTTATGAATTTGATTATATAACCATAAGTGTTACCAACTATTATCATCTATTTAAAACGAAGAAATTAATAAACAAGATTAAGAATGCTTCTCCAAAAATTAAAGTACTAGTTGGTGCGCGTGCATTCAGTGATAGAAATAATATTTATCGGGACCTGGGTGCTGATTATCTGATAGAGAATATCAATGATATTTCGAAATTGAAGGGAAATGGTTCCATATGAGACTTCCACTTAAGATAGCTTTGAGATTTCTTTCATCCAGTAAAAAGCAAACCCTTCTTATAATACTGGGAATAGCCATAGGTATGGCAGTACAGGTTTTTATTGGCTCACTAATTCAAGGATTGCAAGAAAGTCTAGTTGACAGTACAGGTGGAAACGCTTCTCAAATTACAATAAAACCTCCTAATAATGCAAATTCAATAGATAATTGGGAAGAAATAATTTCAAAACTGGAAAACTCAGAGGCACTTCCTTCTGACATTACTGCAATGTCTCCAGTTGCAGAAATGCCTGTTTTCGTAGTTCTAAGTTCAAGCCAAAATTCATTACTTCGAGGATTTAGTTTCGAACGCGCAAATAATATATACAATTTTTCAAAAAATTTAAATGGCGAGTTACCCGAGAACAAAAATGAAATCCTTATCGGGAAAGAATTCTCAGAAGAATATAACATTTCAACATCAGACTCTATATTACTTGTTAATTCTTTCAATGAGAGTAAAGAATTCAAAGTAAGCGGTATATTTGATCTTAATGTGGCAAGTCTGAACAAAAGTTGGATAATAACTAATCTTGAATCGGTTCAGGACTTTTCCAGCCTTAATAATGGTGTATCTAAGATAGAAATACAAATCAATGATGCTTTCATGTCAGATACTTTTGCTTCAGATATATCTAAAGAAATTGACTCTACATTAAAAATAACAAACTGGAAAGATCAGAATCAACAATTGCTTTCAGGACTCCAAGGGCAGGATATTTCCAGCTTGATGATACAGATTTTTGTACTTGTAGCGGTAGTCCTTGGAATATCGAGCATCCTGGCAATATGGGTTGTTCAACGTATAAGGCAAATAGGTATACTTAAAGCGATGGGATTAAAAGATGCTTCAGCGAGTTTAATTTTCCTTTTCCAGGGATTGATACTGGGTGTCTTTGGAGCAGTTTTTGGAATACTTTTTGGCCTTGGTCTATCCTATTCATTTACAAAATTTGCTGTCAATCCCGATGGTTCATCGGTCGTCGACCTTTTAATAAACCCAACCTTCATTGCTATTTCAGCCATTATTGCTGTCCTGGTTGCTATTGTTGCAGCAGTATCTCCGGCCAGAAAATCTTCGAAACTAAGTCCCGTTAAGGTGATAAGAAATGGCTAACGTTATTCAATTGAAGGATATTGATAAATTTTATGGTGAATAAATTAAAACGCAGGTTTTGTTTAAAATAAACCTTGATATTGAGGTAAGTTCTTTTATATCTATTATTGGGCAATCAGGCAGTGGTAAAAGTACATTAATGAATATTATGGGCACACTGGACGAACCAACCAAAGGAGATGTCATGGTTGAAGGAACTTCCACCAGTAAAATGAAGAAGAAGAAACTCTCAGATATTAGAAATCAGACAATCGGTTTTGTTTTTCAATTTCATTACCTAATACCTGAGTTTAAAGCACTTGAGAACATTCTTATGCCCTATTTCATTTCTGATGCAAAACCCCCAAAAGAAATTATTGAAAGAGCTGTGGAATTAACAAATATTGTAGGTATATATAAAGTGAAAAACAATATGGCAAAAAAAATGTCCGGTGGCCAACAACAACGTACGGCTATAGCAAGAGCACTTATGAACAATCCAAAAATTATTCTCGCTGATGAACCAAGGGGTAATCTTTATAGTGATACAACCGAATCTATATATAGAACACTCAGAAAAATTCACGAAGATTTTAACACTACGTTTGTTATTATCACGCACGATAGGAAAATCGCTGAGAGAACCGATAAAATGATAGAACTTCGTGATGGAAAAATCGAAATGGACGTTATAAGCAAATGAATCAATAATCGTAAATTAATCAAAACTCGTTCATTTATTTTCCTTTAATGCATATTCAAGAGTCTTTAAAGCGTGTAATCTGGTGGTATCAATAAGATTAATTTCCACATCATTTTCATTAATAAGCAACGGAATCTCTGTGCAACCCATTATTATTGCCCTGGCTCCATTTTGCTCCAGGGATTTAATAATATCTAAAAATCGCGATTTGCTCTCAGGTAGGAATTTTCCAAAAGTGAGTTCGTTGAAAATAACGTTGTTAATTAACGATATTTCGCTTTTTGGGGGAACAATAACATCTATGCCAGAATCATTCAGCGAATTCTGGTAAAGACCTTTATCGAGGCATGTTTTTGTGCCAATTACTCCAACCTTTTCATATTCTTTTTCCATAATATGCTCTTTAACTACTTCTGTAATCTCAAGAAGGGGTAAGTTACATTTCTTTCTGATTTTTTCTGCGAACAAATGCATTGTGTTGGTTGCTATTATTAAAAAATCCGCACCAGCTCTACTAAGCGATTGAGCAGCACTAAATAAACCTTCTTTTATAGCTTCGGTATTATCTGTATTCATCCAGTTAATGTATTTTTGGAAGCTCACACTGTGAATAATTATCTTTTGGTATGAAGAATCACCATGATTTTTCACATAGTGATGTATTATGTACCGATAGTATTCAATGGTAGATTCGGGACTCATTCCACCAATTATGCCAATTGTTTTCATAAATTTCACCTCAATCTTTTAATAAGCCACAAAAATATTATAAACCAGCTTAATTGTGTCATGTGTTCTTTTGCTGTAACATCTGTTACTTTATATTTTTTTAGGTCTGTTATATGATTAACTTGAGTTAGAAGGAATAAATCAGGAGGTACAATATGAAAATTACTCGACTGGAAAACGTAGATCCTGTTCTTGTTAAAGAAAACATAACAGGCAAGATAGTCTATGACCATGAAGAAGCTCAAGCAGTAGTAATAACTATTGAACCAGGTGGTGTACTTAAACCACATAAAACCCCAGTTGATACTTTTATTTATGTGATTGATGGTGAAGGCATTTTTTCAGCTGGTAACGAAAAAGAGAAGTTTAAAAAGAACGAACTTTTAGAAATTCCAAAAGAACTACCACATGGCATAGAAAACAATTCTGATAGCACATTGACTGTAATTGTGCTTAAAGCTCCAAAACCTCGATAAAAAGGAGGCTTTATATGGGTATTAAAATCATGCCAAAGGTAAAATGGGTTGGTAAGGTAGATTGGGAACTTGAAACTTTTCATGGAGAGGACTACTCAACACATAGAGGTTCCACCTATAATGCTTATTTAGTTGAAGACGAAATTAATGTATTGATTGACACTGTCTGGGCTCCTTACGCCAAGGAATTTATAAAAGAGCTTGAGAAGGAAATAAACCTTGAAGACATTGATGTAGTAATAGCAAATCACGGTGAAATAGATCACAGTGGTGCACTTCCTCTCTTAATGGAACGCATACCTGATAAACCTATCTACTGCACACAAAACGGCGTTAAATCGCTAAAAGGCCACTATCACAAAGATTGGAATTTTAATCCTGTCAAAACTGGTGACAAACTAAATACTGGTAATCATGAACTTATGTTTATTGAAGCACCAATGCTTCACTGGCCTGACAGCATGTTCACCTACATGACAGGTACAAATATCTTGTTTAGTAATGATGCCTTTGGTCAACACTACGCTACAGAACTTCTCTATAACGATCTGGTTGATCAGGCAGAGTTATATCAAGAAGCAATAAAATACTACGCAAATATTTTAACTCCCTTTAGCCCTCTTGTAAAAAGGAAGATAGAAGAATTTGCATCACTTAATTTACCTCTTGATATGATTTGTACAAGTCATGGAGTTATCTGGAGAGATAATCCCATGCAAATTGTTGAAAAATACCTTAGTTGGTCAGATAAGTACAATGAAAATCAAATTACCATAGTATATGAAACCATGTGGGGTGGCACAAGAAAAATGGCCGAAGCAATATCAGAGGGCATAAAGGCAAATTCTAATGTAACTATTAAACTACTAAATGCAGGCAAAGCAGACAAAAATGATATTATTACAGAAATTTTTAAATCCAAAGCCATATTGGTGGGTTCTCCTACAGTAAATAAAGGCATTTTATCTTCTCTAGCCGGTCTTCTTGAAGAAGTCAAGGGACTAGGGTTTAAAGGAAAGAAAGCTGGAGCCTTTGGTACTTATGGCTGGAGCGGAGAAAGTGTTAAAAGATTAGAATCAATCCTTGATGAAGCAGGCTTTGAATTAGTTACAGAGGGAATTCTTGAAAAATGGGAACCTGATGAAAATATTCTTGATAATTGTAGAAAATTTGGCCAAGATTTTGCAAAAAAAATCTAACCCCGATTAGTTTTCTTTAGTAAATCGAACACTTTAGAATAAGCAGCAGTAACATCACGTATGGTGCAGCTTCTTTGATTTACATTTGCAATTTCAGCAGCTTTTCCCATAATATAAGAACCCAGAGAGGCTGCATCATAACAATTCATATTTTGTGCCATAAAAGCGCCAATAGTTCCAGAAAGTAAATCACCACTACCGCCCTTTGCAAGTCCAGTATTTCCGGTTATGTTCAGGCGTATGTTTTTACCTTTATCGCTAATAATCGATGTTGATCCTTTTAATAGGAGAGTTGTTTTCCATTTACCGGCATATTCTCTTACCATTTTAACGTTGTTGATCAATTCATTTATCTCTTTGCCTGTTAGTTTTGAGAATTCTCCTGGATGTGGAGTAATAACTGTATCATCTAAATTTTTGAGCAATTTCATGTCATCTTTTAATGCCAAAAGCCCATCGGCATCTATTAACACCTTTGACAAATCGAGCTTTGAAACCATCTCCAGTAAACCAAGTACAAATTTCTTAGTTTCCAATTCTCTTCCAATTCCAGGGCCAATAACAAGAGCATCCGCGTCCTTTAAAAGCTCTTTCATGACAGGCAAATCATTATCACTAAGATTCTTTTTCACAGACCCATAAGCAATAATCTGAGGAATATTATTTCTTATTGTTTCCCGGGCATTCTCTGGAGTATAAGTTATGACCTTTCCGCAACCTGAAATAAGAGCTCCTTGAGCCGCCATTAAAGGCGCACCAGTATAAACTTCATTTCCACCTACTATCATTACCTTTCCATATGAGCCTTTGTGCTCCCATGGATATCTATAAGGCAATAATTCGTTTGCAAGTTTTGAATCAATACATTCACATGATGCGAATTTATTGATAATTTTTTCAGGAAAACCAATATTTTTAACTATCAGTTCTCCTGTGTAATATTTTCCAGGCTGTAAATAATGCCCAAATTTTGGCAGGCCGAATGTAACCGTTACATCAGCTAAAAATGCTGCTTGATTTACTTCACCCGTACTACCATTGATTCCCGAAGAAATATCAATGGCCACTCTGCTACATTCATGTTTGTTTATTTCATTAAACGCATCTATGATTTCACCAGGTAATGTGCCTTTAAACCCCGTTCCAAAAATTCCATCAACAACAACTTCAGAATTTTTTATATCAGTAATTAAATCATTATAGTTATCAAATTTTTTTATGGTTCCTCCAATATCAGCAAATAAATCACGGTTGTGTATACAGTCTTTAGTTTTTGGATTTTTCCATGAGTAAGCTACAACATTGTAGCCACTTACCGTCAATCTTCTTGCAAGTGCATAACCATCTCCGCCATTGTTCCCAGGACCACATAAAATAAGTATTTTTCTTCCAAATCTTTCTTTAATTACATTCATCACTTCAATTGAAGCTGATTCCATTAGAACAAGTGAAGGTACACCCATTTCAATGGTTTCCTTATCTATAGATTTCATTTCATCTGGAAATACTATTTTCATGATTATCCCTCCAGAAAAATTATATCACCAATAAATAATGCTGTTTTAGTTCATGTAAGCTCCATGTCTAAACAACAGATTGTTATTGTTGACTTTCTTTAACAAAAAGGTGTATAGTGAAACTGGATGTCCGGACATCCAATCTTAAACCGGGAGGTGATAGATTGGTGCATAAAAGCAGTCTAATTGAGGTGGTTTTTAAACCTTAGTTACCTTCCGGACTTAATTTTAGTCTGGTCAGGCCACGACATTTGTCGTGGCCTTTTTTATGGGAAAATTTGTTTTGTTATAATTTATGTTGAATATAAT
>JASMTM010000119.1:0-2967 GCA_041694295.1 Petrotogales bacterium | reverse complement strand
CCCTGAAGTCATTGAGGCTTTTGGAAACATTGTCAAAAAATTCCATGAAATATCATCTACTCCCTGTAAAACCAGAAAAAGAATCAATGCAATTATTCCGAAAGCGATTGCTCCTGTCACAAACATAAATATATACTTTATTAATCTATCAACCAGCATTATTATCATTCCTTTGTAGTCTCATAACAATAATAGTAAATACTGTTGAAATAAGCAAGATAACTACACCTATCATAAATAAAGCATTATAATGAACACTGTTCAGTTCAACTTCGCCCATCTCGCCTGCAATTGTTGCTGTTAGAGGTCTTACAGGATCAAATATACTTGAAGGTATCATAGCAGAACCACCGGCAATCATCAGAACAATCATCGTTTCGCCAATGATTCTATTTGTTCCCAAAATTATCGCATTTATTATCCCATTTTTAGCCTGCGGGATGATTACCCTAAAAATTGTACTTGTAAGATTTGCCCCAAGCGCAAGAGATGCTTGTTTTTGGTCACGTGGAACACTTCGTATGGCATCTTCCATAAGCGTAATAAAGTAAGGCATTGCAAGTATTGAAAGCATTAATGAGGCATTAAGTATATTCAGTCCGGTCCACATGTTTGAGAAATGATCAGTTAACCACTCGGAAACGTATCGAAGTCCAAAAGATCCCAAAACAACGGATGGTATACCTGCCATTAATTCGAAAATGAATTTGAATGAACCTCTAAAAGTAGTACTTGAGAAGACACCCATGTATATAGCTATTACAAAGGCTAAAGGAATGCTTATCAGTACTGTTAAACCGGTTACACTTAGAGTTCCAACCAATAGTGCCAGTATTCCAAATTCAGGATTTGAGTATGTTGGATACCAAAAGGGACTCAGAAAAAATTCTTTAAGACTTACTTCCGTAAAAACGCGCACTCCATCTGAAACAATAAAGTAATAAATGCCAAAAACCGCCAGGGTTGTTAAAAACCCGGCGGAAATAACAATTATTTTAGCTAACTCATTTTTAAGCTTTACATTAAGCACTATTTATCCGTCCCGTAAGCATTTACATAACCTACATCAAGAACAAGTGATTGCCCTTTTGGAGAAAGACCAAACTGTAAAAATTCCCAGGCCAATCCTTTTGGTAAACCATTTGTAGCTTCAAGGAACATAAACAATGGTCTTGATATAGGATATTCACCTGAATTAACATTTTTTAATGAAGGTTCAACACTGTTTACTTTCAAAGCTTTAACTTCATCTGTTACATAAGCCATTCCTACATAACCAATTGCGTTCTCATTCTGACTTACCTGTTCAACCTCAGCTCTGTTAGATGGCAGCATCTGAGTATATGGAACCAATCTTTCTCCTTCCAGTACTGATTCTACAAAATATTCATATGTACCGCTTGCGGTATCCCTTGAATACAAAACTATTCGAGTACTGGGTAATTCTGGATCAATCTGAGACCAATTTGTTATCTCACCCGTGTAAAGTTTCTTAAGTTGATCGGTTGTGATTGAATCTAAAGGTAATGAAGGATTTACTATTATTGCTATGCCATCATATCCAATAATAAAAGGAACAAAATATCTACCCTCTTCGTTCATAAGCGTAAGTTCTGAGTCTTTTAACCATCTGCTTGCATTTGCAATGTCTGTTTGATTGTTAAACAGTGCTTTAATACCCGTAGAGGAACCTGCGCCCTCGAGTGTAATACTCACATCTGGATGCTCCTTTTGAAATTGCTCAGCCCATGCCTGAGCTACTGGATAAACTGTGTTAGAACCCTTAATCACCAATGTCTGACTAAACGTAAATAAACCTAATAATACTACTGTAACCATCAAAACTATTTTTTTCATAATATCCCTCCTAATTCAAGCTACTAAGACAATAAAATTTAATTATTATCTCAGTATTATCCGAATATAATTTTTGAAAAATAATTTCGAAAAAGGGGATATTAAAAAAGGGCCGCTTCCGCGACCCTTTTATATTGAATATTTCTTCTACTCTCCTATTAAATCTAAACCTTGCAAGTACATTTTTGCAACTTCGTTAGGTTCGTATCCTCTGTCATCAACAAGGTAGTTCAACCTAATCATAATATCCTGGTTAAGATACATTGCAAGAGGTCTTACGGCTTCTCTTATTTCAGGATATTCATCAAGAATTTCTTTTCTGACTGTTACAACAAGGTTGTAAGGTGGGAAGAAATTCTTGTTGTCTTCAAGAATAACCATGTCATATTTCATCAATTTTCCATCAGTTGCAAAAACCATTGCAACATCAACCTGATCTCTATTAACTGCTTCATAAGTCATACCAATTTCCATGGTAATTACCTGATTCGAAGTGACATCCATTCCGTAGGTTTCTGCCATGGCATGGAAACCATCAGGTCTTTCAAAGAATTCAAAATCTATACCGTATTTAAGATCATGTTCTTCTTCATATTCAGCGAGATCTGAGATTGTCTGTATTCCCGTTTCGTTAGCAAAGTCTCTTGGTATACCAAGTGCGTATGTATTATTGAAATTACACATCTGTAACCAGACTATATCATTTTTCTCAAGATCTTCTTCTTTCACAGCTTCATAAAGCTTCATTGGGTCACTAATAATGTCTTCATGGCCAAGATATGTAACCCATGCTGTACCTGTGTAGTCAGCATAAATATCTGTCTGTCCAGTCTCCAAAGCCTGTCTAGCTGCAAATGAGCTCATTCCAGTGCTTAATCTTACATTGAAACCTTCTTCCTCAAGTAATTCTGCTATCATGCTACTGACTATGTACTGTTCAGTAAAGTTCTTTCCTCCAACTCTTATTGTTGGAGCTGCAAACATGAAAGTAATACCAACAAGCAACAAAGCTACCAGTAGTAACTTTTTCATAATAAAACACCTCCTAAAAAATAAATATCAAATGTCTGCTTTCTTTAATTGAAGCCCCGTAGAAGTGACCTTTTTCTC
>JASMTM010000118.1:0-11150 GCA_041694295.1 Petrotogales bacterium | reverse complement strand
TCCCTGCTGATTCTTTCTTTTACCAGCTTAATCATTAAATCGTCAGGAACCAGATCTCCTCTTCCGACGATATTGGCAACCTTTTTCCCCAGTTCGCTATTTGATGAGATCGCCTCTCTGAGCATATCTCCAGTAGATATATGGGGAATATTGAACTTTTTTGAAATATTTTTTGCCTGGGTCCCTTTACCAGCTCCAGGAGGACCCAATAGAACAATATTCATTACATCATCGCCTTCCTTTGAGTCTTCCCTTTTTAATGAAACCTTCATAATGTCTGGCAATAAGGTGCGATTCTATCTGTTGCAGA
The DNA here is from genome assembly GCA_041694295.1 of Petrotogales bacterium. Taxonomy (GTDB): domain Bacteria; phylum Thermotogota; class Thermotogae; order Petrotogales; family Kosmotogaceae; genus JASMTM01. The sequence goes on along the minus strand of JASMTM010000118.1, from coordinate 10,840 downwards.
ATATCAAGTGCAACACCAACAGCGATAAGCGTGGACGTTCCACCAATCATTATGGAAATACCTACAAATCCCTGAATGACAGTTGGTAGAAGCGCAATAATTACAAGGAACAAAGCACCCAGAAAAGTAACTCTAGCCAGTACCCTACTTATGTATTGTTCAGTGGGATAGCCAGGCCTAATACCTGGAATATATCCACCATAATTTCTTATATTACTTGAAACTTCTTTTACATCAAAAACCAACGTGCTATAAAAATATGTAAAGAAGAAAACTAAGGCACCATATAAAGTTAAGTATAGTGGTGAGGAGTATCCAAATAAATTAGTAAGAAAATTTCCCTCAGGCAATATGGTTGATAACATCTGTGGCAAAGTCATTATTGCTGACGCAAAGATTATTGGAATAACTCCTCCCTGATTTACTTTAATTGGAATATGCGTTGATACACCACCATACACTCTTCTACCTGATACTCTTCGTGCATATTGTATTTCGATACGTCTTTCCCCAAGTTGAATATAGATTACTCCTACGACTGTAAGTAAGCTTATGCCAAGTAATACTGTCCACTGAACTGGAGAAAGTGATAATGCTGCCTGAGCAATATATTGCGGATAACGAGATACGATTCCTGCAAAAATCAGAACAGAAATACCATTACCAATTCCTTTTTCTGTTATTCTTTCACCCAGCCAAAGTAGAAACATTGTTCCTGCCAGTAGTGAAACTGTTGCCAATAACACAAAAACCATTCTGCTAGGCATTGCTATTATGCTTGCATCGCCTGATAAACCAAGAGTTATAAAGAAGCCCTGGATAACTGCAAGAAAAACTGTCAAATATCTCGTGTATTTGGCATACTTCTTCTTCCCCTCTTCACCTTCACGTAGCATTTCTTTCAGTCTGGGCATAACAGCTGTTAACAGCTGAAGCATAATCGATGCATTAATATATGGAGTAACACTCAGTGCAAGTACAGAAAAATTGCTTAAAGCCCCGCCTGTGAAAACATCAAAGAAGCCAACAAAACCACCAGCAGCTCCTGTTTGTAGTCCGGAAAAGTAGCTGGACCATGCTTCAATATTTACACCTGGTATTGGTATATAAATACCCAAGCGAAAAATGGCTAATGCAAAAAAAGTAAAGAGGATTCTATCTCTCAACTCGGGTATTTTAAAGGCGTTTTTAAGAGCTTTCCACATACTAGACCACCTCGGCTTTTCCGCCAGCAGCTTCTATTTTTTGCTTTGCCGAAGCGCTGAAAGCATTTACCTTTACAATAAGCTTCTTTGTTAATTTACCTTTTCCAAGTATTTTAACTCCATCATTGTATTTCCTTATAATGTTTTTTTCCTTCAATTTCTCAGCAGTAACTTCTTCCCCATCTTCAAAATATTTTTCCAGCATAGCAACATTTGTAACCGAATAACGTGTCGCATGCCTGTTTTTGAATCCCTTGATCGGTACTCTTCTATAAAGGGGTGTTTGTCCTCCCTCAAAGAAAGATCTGACCTTTCCTGTTCCTCTACCTTGACCTTTATGTCCTCTTCCGGAGGTTTTTCCTCTTCCGCTGCCTACTCCGTGACCAAGTCTTTTTGCTTTTTTCCTTGATCCGGGAGTTGGTTTAAGCTGGTCAAGCGTGAATGCCATGTTTATCTACCCCCTTCATTCTTTTATCTCTTCTACTTCTAAGAGATGCTCAATCTTTTTTATCATTCCACGAATTTGAGGTGAATCTTCAAGGATTCTAGAGCTCTTAACCTTCCTCAAACCTAGTGCTTTTACTGTTCTTCTTTGTCTATAATCATAACCCAAAGGACTTTTCTTCAATGTTATCTTTAGTTTTCCAGCCACAATTATTCCTCCTCAGTAACTCCATTAAAAACTTCTTTCACTGAAATATTCCTGAGTTTCGCATATTCCTTTGGTGACATAATTTCATTCAATCCATTAAACGTCGCTCTAGCAAGATTAAGTAAATTGGTAGATCCAAGTGCCTTGGTTAAGATATTCTTAATCCCAGCCATTTCTACTACAGCACGCACCGAAGAACTGGCAATAATTCCAGTACCAGGTCCGGCGGGTTTTAAAAGAACCTTAGATGCTCCCTGACGTCCATCTATTTCATGCGGAATTGTATCATTAATCACAGGCACATCTATAATATTTTTCTTGGCTGTCATTATCGCCTTCCTAATAGCTGCTGGAACTTCCCTTGCACTTGCAATTCCCAGACCTACTTTACCATTTTTGTTCCCTACAACTGCAGTCACTCTAAATGATAAGTTTTTTCCACCTGCAACTACTTTTGTCACTCTTTTGATTTCAATAATTCGTTCTTCAAATTCCTGTTCTTCTATTTTTTCCTTTACAGGGGTATTGCGTTTTTTGGAATCGGGCATTCAATGCACCTCCTCAAAATCTCAGTCCGTTCTCACGTGCGGCCTCTGCGAGAGATTTTACTCTACCGTGATACTTAAAACCACCTCTATCAAAGACAACTTCTTTTATCCCCTTTTCAATGGCCCTCTTCGCTATTAATTTTCCTACTTCAGAAGCCGCTTTTTTGTTCCATGTCTTCGACATTTTCTCTTTTATCTCTTTATTAACTGTTGAAGCTTGGACAAGTGTGGTCCCAGTTGTATCATCTATAATCTGGGCATACATATGTTTTTCACTTCTGAAAACAGCCAAACGTGGGCGTTCAGATGTTCCCTTTATCGTTGTTCTTATTTTCAAATGCCTTCTTTGCCTTAGCTGCTTTCTCACATTCTTCTTTACCTTCACGGGACATTGCCTCCTTTCATTAAACCTTTTTACCAACTTTTGTTCTTATGTATTCGCCTTCGTACCTAATCCCTTTTCCTGAATAAACGTTAGGTATACGCCATCTTTTAATATTGGCGGCAACCTGTCCCACTAAATATTTATCAATACCTCTTACAATAACTGACGTCGCAGCAGGTACTTCAAAGGTTATTCCTTCGGGTGGTTCAATTTCTATTGGATGAGCATAACCAAGGTTCAGAACAAGCTTTTTTCCTTGAAGCTGAGCTCTATAACCTACACCAACTATTTTAAGCCTTTTTTCATAACCCTCGGAAACACCATCAACCATATTTCTCAGATGTGCCCAGTAGGTTCCTGCGTGCATAGCAATTCTTCTTCGATCGCTATTCCTTTGAGCTTTATCAAAGTTGGGATATACCCATATTTCTTTGTCTTTTATTTCGATATTTGCGTAATCGCCAAATTCATGCTTTAATTCGCCTTTTGGCCCTTTGACAACAATTGCATTGTCTGTTTTTTTAACCTCTACCTTATCAGGGATAGTAACAGGTTTTTTTATCATTCTCGACATTTTAGACCCTCCTGATTACCAAACATAGCATATTACTTCGCCGCCAACTCCAAGATTTCTGGCTTCTTTATCCGTAATTAAGCCTTGTGAAGTACTTATGACAGCAATACCCATACCAGATTTTACCTTTGGCAATTTGTCTTTTTTTACATAAATTCGTCTGCCGGGTTTTGAAACTCTCACTATTCCATTGATTACTCGTTCCCTGTGACGTCTGTCACCGGAATATTTCAGGAAAACCTTCAATATTCCCTGTTTTCCATCCTCAATGTATTTGTAATCTTCAATGTATCCTTCTTTTTTCAACATATCGACAACAGCTCGCTTAAGATTAGACGCAGGTATATCTACTGTTTCTTTAAATGCTGCGTTTGCGTTCCTGATCCTTGTGAGCATGTCGGCTATGGGATCACTCCACATGTAATTCCCTCCTCACCAACTTGCTTTTTTAATTCCGGGGAGTTTCCCTTCGGAAGCTAGTTTTCTGAAACAAACTCTACATAATCCAAATTCTCTATATACAGCTCTAGGTCTTCCACAAACATGACATCTATTGTACTTTCTCACTTTATACTTTGGTTCTTTCTTCCATTTGGCTATAAGTGATTTCTTTGCCATTCTTTACCTCCTTACGTCTGCTGCTTGAAAGGCATTCCAAATGATCTGAGCAGTTCTCTTGCTTCTTCGTCCGTATCAGCAGTGGTAACGATTATGATATCCATTCCCTGAACTCTTTTTACATTGGCTGGTGTAATTTCTGGAAAAACAAGCTGCTCGGGAAGTCCAATTGAAAAATTTCCTCTTCCATCAAAACTGTCAGGATTAACGCCTCTGAAGTCTCTTAACTTTGGGAGCACAACGTTAATAAGCTTGTACAAAAAATTATACATTTTTGAACCTCTTAGAGTTACCTTAAGGCCCAGGGGCATTCCTTTCCTGATCTTAAAATTAGCTATACTCTTTTTTGCAAGAGTAACAACAGGTTTCTGTCCGGCCAATTCTGCCAATTCTTTAGCGTGCATTTCTATGAGATCGGGATTCTTGGAGCCTTCACCAATACCCATGTTTATGCTAATTTTAACCAGTTTTGGAACTTCGAGCTTATTTGAATAACTGAACTTCTCCATCATAGAAGGAATGACTTCCTTATTATAACTGTCTTTGAGTGGGATGTAATTTTCTGTCATTCAATATTCCTCCCTATTAAACCTTATCAACAATTTCTCCGCATTTCTTGCATATACGGACTTTATCTCCATTTTCAAGAACCTTGTGTTCTACTCGTGTTGCTTTATCACAATTAGGACATACCAGCATTACATTACTGGCGTATATGGGGGATTCTCTTTCAATTATTCCACCCTCTCTGTACTGATTGGTTGGTCGCTGGTGTTTTTTTGTAAAATTTACCCCCTGAACAATTACTTTGTTTTCTCTTGGTATAACTTTCATTACCTGTCCAATTTTGCCCTTATCTTTTCCGGAAATAACTTTAACTCTATCTTCCTTTTTTATCCTCATAGACATTTTTATCACTCCTTACCATACTTCCTGGGCAAGAGATGCGATTTTTGAAAAACCTTTTTCCCTTATCTCTCTTGCAATTGGTCCAAAAACACGGGTTCCACGAGGTTGGTTTTGGTTATCAATTAGAACAGCTGCGTTATCATCAAATCTTATATAGGTTCCATCATTTCGTTTTACTTCTTTTTTGGTTCTAACAACAACCGCTTTAACAATTTCACCTTTCTTTATATTCGTGTTTGGAACAGCTTCTCTAACAGAAGCGACTACAATATCACCCAGAGATCCATATTTCTTTTTGAAGCCCCCTGTAACCTGCAATACCCTGATTATTCTTGCTCCAGAGTTGTCAGCTACCCTCAAGTGAGATTCTAATCTTATCATTCCTCCTCACCTCCGGGAATTTCTTCAACGGCTTTGGGTGTTTCGGAAAGATCTTTATCTTCTCCTCTAAATACTGTCTTTCTTATTGTTCTTGTTACCTTAAATCTCTTGTTCTTGCTAATAGGCTTACATTCCATTATTTCAACAATATCGCCTGTTACACATTTTCCTTCTTCATCATGAGCCTGATATTTTTTCGAATGCTTTACTGTTTTTCCGTAAAGTGGATGTATAAACCTTCTATCAACACTTACTACAACCGTTTTATCCATTTTGTCACTTACCACAGTTCCTACTAATCTCTTTCTTGGCATAATGTTACCTCCTTATTCCGAGCTCTCGTCCACGGAGGATTGTTTTAATCCTGGCTATATCCTTTTTAACAAATCCTATCTGTGAGTGATTTTTTAGTCTGTTCATCTCAAGCTGGAATCTTAAATCCATCAGTTTTCTCTTTGAATCATCCAGCATCTGCTTTAATTCATCATCAGTGAACTTCTGCAATTCCTGAGCTTTCATCAGAGTTCACCTCCTATATGATGTCGTGCTACAACTCTTGTTCTTACAGGCAGTTTTGCAGCGGCTAATCTTAGTGCTTCTTTTGCCAATTTTTCATCAACTCCACCTATCTCAAAAAGAATCTTTCCCGGTTTAACTACTGCAGCCCAGCCTTCAACTTCACCTTTTCCTTTACCCATTCGTACACCAATACCTTTTGAGGTTAACGGTTTATCGGGGAAAATTCTTATCCACATTTTTCCATTTCGTTTCATCGTTCTCATCATGGCGATTCTGCACGCTTCAATTTGTTGAGAGGTTATCCAGTGAGGTTCAAGTGATTTCAAACCCCAATCTCCAAAATGTACCAGAGTTCCACCTTTGGCTTTGCCTTTAACTCTTCCTCGTTGTTGTTTTCTATATTTCACCCTCTTGGGCATTAACATCTTACTAAACCTCCCTTCTTACTTATCTCAAACTTCAACGTCACCTTTATAAACCCAAACCTTAACTCCTATGATTCCCATTTTTGTATGGGCATCACAGTAACCATAATCAATATTCGATCTTAACGTTTGCAAAGGTAATCTTCCTTCCAAAAACCATTCAGTTCGAGCAATATCAGCTCCGTTAAGTCTACCTGAGACCATTATTTTAATTCCCTTTGCTCCTTTTCTCATGGCTGTGAAAAGGGCTCGTTTCATGGCTCTTTTATAAGATGCTCTGCGTTCTATCCTGGATGCAATATCCTGAGCCACAAGTTCTGCATCTGTTTCGGGCGTTTTAACTTCTTCAATATTTAATTGAAGTCTTCTTTTAATCATATTCTCTAGCTCGTTTCTAAGTTTCTTAACTTCAGAACCTTTTTTACCGATTATCACTCCAGGACGGGCTGTCATTACTGTTATATCAACCTTTCCTGCTTCTTGACGTTCGATACTAATATCTGAAACGCCCGCTGCACGATAGTTTTTCTTCAAGTAATCTCTTATTTTGATATCTTCCAGGAGATACTCTTTATAGTTCTTTTCATTTATCCAGCGAGCCTTCCATTGTTTCGAGACGCCTAATCTAAAGCCATAGGGATGAACTTTTTGACCCACCTATCATTCACCTCGCTCTTCTTTCTCTTGAGGACTATTTTCAGTCTCTTCTCTCTCTCGATCTCTAACTGCTATTTTGATATGACAGAAGCGCTTGAGTAAAATATCAGCCCTTCCTCTGCCTCGTGCCCAAAGTCGCTTCATTCTTGGCCCATCATCAACAACTGCTTCACTAACGTAGAGTGCATCTACATTCATACCAAAGTTATTCTCTGCATTCGCAACAGCTGATTTGAGAACTTTATGAGCAACTCTGGCTGGTTTGGTTGGAGTAAATTCAAGTATTTGAAATGCTTCTCCAACATTTTTGCCTCGGATTGTGTTCACAATTGATCTGGCCTTTCGTGGAGATAATCTTATATATCTAGCCACTGCCTGCGCTTCAATAACAGGTTTGGAGGCCTCTTGTTCTTTTCTATTTCTGTGAAATACTGAACGTTTCACCGATTTTTCTGTCATACACTACCTCCTTTAAACCTTTAATTGACCTTTTTTTACCTTCTTCTCAGAGTGTCCACCAAATCTCCTGGTCGGTGCGAACTCTCCAAGTCGATGCCCGATCATATTCTCTGAAATATAAACGGGAATATGCTTCATTCCATTATATACAGCGATTGTATGTCCTATCATTTCGGGTACAATCATGGATGCTCTGCTCCATGTTTTGAGTGGTTTCTTTTCACCTTTTTCATTCATTTCCCGTACTTTTTTCAGTAGTTTAGGATAAACATATGGTCCTTTTTTCTTTGAACGAGACACCTAAAATCACCTCCTGCCCTTTTTCTTTCTTCTTTGAACGATGAGTTTATCTGATGGTTTTTTCTTTCTTCTTGTTTTATATCCTTTTGCAGGAGTACCCCAGGGGCTTTTCGGTATATGTCCTTTACTCCTTCCTTCTCCACCGCCCATAGGGTGATCAACAGGATTCATTGTCATTCCTCTGACTGTAGGTCGAACTCCTAACCAGCGTTTTCTTCCTGCTTTTCCATGTATTTCATTGGAATGTTCTTCATTACCCACCATACCGACTGTTGCCATGCATTTTGCAATAACTCTTCTCAATTCACCAGAAGGCATCTTAATCAGTGCATATCTTCCTTCTCTGGCCATCAACTGAGCATATGTTCCTGCTGAGCGAGCAATTTGTCCACCTTTTTTAGGCGAAAATTCTATATTGTGTACGATGCTACCAACAGGTATATTTTCAAGTGGAAGTGCATTCCCGACAGAAATCTCAGCATCAGGTCCGTTCTCTATGGTGTCACCAATTTTTAACCCTTTTGGGGCCAGGATATATTTTTTCTCACCGTCTGCATATTTCAACAAAGCTATTCTTGCACTTCTATTGGGATCATATTCAAAATCTATAACCTTCGCAGGAACCCCTATTTTAGAACGTTTGAAGTCTATGATTCTGTAATAACGCTTTGTTCCACCACCATGATGCCTTACTGTAACCCTTCCATGATGGTTTCTTCCGCCTTTTTTCTTAATTATTTTAATCAACGATTTTTCCGGTTCTTTTTTCGTTATCTCCTTATAATCAGGAACTAACATTTCTCTCCTACTGGGAGTAGTTGGTTTAAACTTTCTCAGAGCCATATCAAATCACCTCTCAGTGCTGGCCTTCAAGTTCTTTTATTCGATATCCTTCAACTAGTGTTACAACTGCCTTTTTCCAAGATCTGCTTCGACCTGTGTAAACACCCCTTACTTTTGGTTTACCAGCAACGTTTGACACATTAACTTTTTTTACTTTCACTGAAAATAATTCTTCAACTGCCTTTTTAATTTTGTACTTGTTCGCCTTTGGATGAACTTCAAAATAGTATTTGTTGTATTCTGCATCTCTTACGGTTTTCTCGGTTGTTAGCGGTTTTATGATTACATCATTATTGGACAGTTCTAGTTTAGCCATTAACCGAGCACCTCCTCAATTTTTTCAATTAAAGCTGTGGTCAAAATAATTTTCTCGTATTTAAGCAGATCAAATACATTCAGCCCATCTATGTTATTAGCATTACCTGCGTTTCTTGTGTTACCAGGGTTATCTGCGATAATTATCTTTACATTTCTAAGGTTTCTTCCAGAAGTCTTTACATTTTTATACTTCTCTGTTTTCCATGGCAAGACAAACAACACTTTATCATCTTTGTTTAAACCAAGATTTTCAAGAAGTCTCTTAAACTCTTTTGTTATTGGTTTATCAAAAGCAACATCATCAATTACAATAATGTTCTTCTCCTGAAATCTAAGACTAAGCGCAGACTTCAATGCTAATTTTTTCATTTTTTTGTTTAATTTTTTTGACCAATCCTTTGGCTTTGGTCCGTGAGTAACGCCACCATGACGCCATAGAGGACTTCTTGTTGTTCCAACACGGGCCCTACCAGTTCCTTTTTGAGGCCAGGGCTTTCTGCCTCCACCTCTTACTTCTGCCCTTTCTTTTGTTGAAGCAGTACCAGCCCTTCTAGAAGCCAACTGCATGTCAACATAGCGAAACATAACATCCTTATTAGGCTCAATATTGAATATTGAATCCTTTAATTTTGCTGATCCCACATTCTTTCCGTTAATATCGAGGATATCTATCTGAGCCATAATTGTTCCTCCTTCCAAACATCAACTTCGGGGTTATTCCTTACCTTTAACAACAACAAGGCTACCCCTCGCTCCCGGGACTGAACCATTAACTGCTAATAGGCCATTTTCCTCATCTACTACTATAACCTCAAGATTTTTTATCGTGATACTTTCGTTGCCATATCTTCCTGGCATTTTCTTGCCTTTCCAAATCTTGGCTGGATCAGTGTGTTGTCCAACCGAACCAAGTTCCCTATGGAATTTTGAACCATGACTGGCCTCTCCGCCTTTAAAATTCCATCGTTTCATTGCTCCTGCAAATCCTTTACCTTTACTTTTGCCTGAAATGTCTACCTTTTCTCCATCTGAAAAAATGCTTACTGTGATTACGTCGCCGACATTGTAATTATCAATATTATCCACCCTGATTTCCTTGATTATTCTATGTGGCTTAACGTTTGCTGCTTCAAATGATTTCAGTATCGGTTTTGTCAACAACTTCTTTGCTCTATTTTCTGAAAGCTCCTCAAATCCTAATCTTATCGCATCATACTCTCCATCTGAGGCAGTTTTCTTCTGAACGACCGTGCAGGGTCCAGCTTTGATTATGGTAGCACCATATGATACTCCATCTCTGTACACTGTTGTCATTCCAAGTTTTCTGCCAATTATACCTTTCATGAGTGCACCTCCGCTCAATCACTTCTCAAAGTTTAATCTCAACATCTACACCTGCGGGTAAATCAACCTTCATCAATGAGTCTATAGTTTTTGGTGTAGGATCAACTATTTCAATAAGTCTTTTATGCACCAGCTTTTCAAACTGCTCCCTGGAATCCTTATATTTATGTGGAGACTTTAATACTGTATATAATGTCCTTTCTGTAGGTAAAGGAACGGGTCCTGAAACATGTGCATTGGTTATTTTAACCGCTTCCACAATCTTCTTGGCAGACATGTCGAGCAGTCTATGGTCATAAGCCTTAAGCCTTATCCTGATTTTTTGTTTGGCCATGCCTTCGGTTCCCTCCTTCTTAAAAGGCAGGGGGGATAATTTTTCTCCCCCACCATTCCATAAATTCTATCATCACTCAATGATGTCACTAACTACTCCAGCTCCAACTGTTCTTCCGCCTTCTCTAACAGCGAATCTCATGCCTTTTTCAACTGCTACAGGATAAATGAGCTCAACATCCATTACCACGTTGTCACCAGGCATAACCATTTCTACACCTTCGGGTAAGTCTTTTAGCTCACCAGTAACATCCGCTGTTTTCATATAGAACTGTGGTCTATAACCCTTTGTAAATGGTGTATGTCTTCCACCTTCCTCTTTCTTCAATACATAGATGTTAGCTTTGAAGTGTTTATGAGGTGTAATTGA
>JASMTM010000117.1:0-6020 GCA_041694295.1 Petrotogales bacterium | reverse complement strand
CGCTCATTTTCGAGGCGGATTCACCAATAACTTTCTCGACTTCTACCTCTTTCTCAATAATAACGGGTTCAGTTTTATCTTCCACTTTGAATCCTGTTCTTCCGGTGGTGTAGGTTTTGCCATCAGATACAGCACAGGATACTTCATACGACCCTGTTGAATTGGGTGTTAGAATTACTGATGATGATGAGTTTTTCAATAGTTGTCCGTTTAATTTCCATGAATAATTTAATGTATCTCCATCTTTATCATCTGCCTCAATTATTATTGTTACCTCTTCACCCGGGTATATTACAGGCGGAATACATGAAATGCTGTTAATTGTTGGTGCGGTATTTTCCCATTCTGGAGATCTGTATTCACCAGTATATATGTTATCTGTAACTGTCTGCACTTTTATAGTATGTTGCCTATTGTAGTCCATGAATGGTGTTCTGTATTCTACATAGTAAGTCATGAAAAATGTTTCTTCTAAATATTTTATTGCATTCACCAGTCCGTCAAAAGCGAAAATATTGTATAGAGAGCTTTGTGTTTCGGAAGCCAATTCAATATAATCTTCATGATTGGGTGCACAGAGTATCATTTCTACTCCCATGCCGTTTAGTTCGTTCTTGATTGTATTGACTGAGAGAGATGTGGCCGAACTATTTGAGCTTTGATGAGGAGGGGCATTTGTAATCAAACAAATGATTTTTCTGGCTCTGCTGTCGAAGTCTAAATTTAATGCCTCGTCTATCGCCTGTAATGAATTTTCATTGTCGTCTCCTCCCCCAAAGGGTATGATGCTTCCGATCCAATCCAAAAAAATGTCAGAATCACTGGTAAATCTGCGTAACTTGTTTATGTGATCAGTAAAGGTAATCAAGGCATAACGTACATTGATGTTACGCTTGGAGAATGTTTCTGTAAGCTCACTGGATAGTTTATCGAGTTGATAAACGTAATCTCTCATACTTCCAGATTGGTCAATAAGGAAAACCAGATCAAGATCTGAAACAAATCCTTCTGCAGTATTGTCAAATGAAAAATCAACTGCTTTACCATCTTCGGTTATTTCACTTATGGTAGCATCTGCAGTAAAATAAAATCTAATCACCGGATAACGGTTTAGATCAATTCCTGTAATTTGTCCAAACAATGATAAAGAAATAATCAAGAATACCAGCGTAATTATTTTTTTCATGAGATTCACCACCTGAGTGTTTTCTCAGTAATGTTTCCTGCAATATCCTTAGCTATTATATGAATTTCACTCTTGTCCTTTCTAAATATTCTCTCAATCTCAAATTCCTTTTGCCCGTCTGTAACAATTTTATAGGAATCAATCTTTATCCAGTCCAGTTTATGATTATCAGAGACCCGTAAAATCAATTTGATTTTATCTTCCAGTGCTGTAATTTCTGAAGAAATTTTCGGCGAGGTAGTGTCTACATAAATATTGTAAACCAGGTCACTGGTAAGACCGTAAATATCTACTACTTTTACATAGAGCAACGATTCACCTTCAGGGAAATATCTCTTTTCAGTAAATGTTGTGACCTTTTTCCCATATAATCTGTATTCCTGCTCTGTTACTCCCCAGAAATCTGTATTTGTGATGATTCTGTCCAATCCTTTGTTATCTGAAGCTGATATTGTGTAGTCAATAATGTTTTCATTTGAAAGTAGTTCTTCACTTAAGTCCGCAGATAGTTGAGGGACTTCTCTGTCAGGTAACCTAAGTAAAACATAGCCGGCGTCATACCAGTCGATACCATCACTAAACCAGTCACTATTATAAGGATCAAAGTATGTTAATGTTGCTGTTTTTTCAACAGAAATTCCATAGCCTTCAACGTCGAGATTGAAACCAACGGGTTCTCCGTATTGTTTTGAATCAAAATAGTGTACTTTAATATCATATTTCCCGTCAGGGGGTATATAATCCTCTCCATATCGCAATATATATTCTTCTACTTTGTGTATTTCATTTTGGTAGATCCGTTCATCATTAGTTAAGTACCCACCTTCATCGCTACTCCTATTTTTATAACTGACAACGATACCGCTGGGTTCTTTAACGAATAAGTCCAAATCCGCCCCCATGGCAGTCCATGAGAGAGTAATTCTTAAGGCTGGTTGACCTGTAATATAATTGACTTCCAATGAAATACCACCAATACCTTTATTTGATTTCACAGTAATCGTTATTCTGTTACTGCCTTTTTCTAATATGATGTTCTGGTTGAAACTGTTTTCCTTTACAGGTAGCGAATATGGGGTTTCCCCTACCATAATTTCAGCCACACCATTTTCGATCTCAGGTCCTTCTATTTCTCCGTTTAATGTTATTCTTTCTGTACCAACAGTATTCTCAAATTCTTTATTAAGATTTATTTTAAGCCATTTAAGAGTTCTTTCAGTTTTCCTGCCAGCTATATCAATGGCTGCCAATTTTATGGGTTCCAATATTTTATCAATAGATATTGAAATATTTTTTTCCCTTTCTCCGGCCAATTTATAGATTTTATCGCCAAGCTGGAGATATTTTAGTCCAGAATCATCTGAGAATTTTACCTTTACAGCTTCTGCAGATTTTTCATCAAATATCAGTTCTGGCTCGATTACTGGACTCATTTTGTCAACATAAAGATAACGGGAGAGCTGTTTAACATTACCCGATCCATCCTCAACCAAAATAATTACATCCTTCGATTCATCTAAACTGAATCTGAAGGTTTCTTTTAAATTGTTTGGATTATCGTAATCCCGTGTAATTTCTCCAACGGATATTCTCTTTATACCACTCATATCAGTCGCAGATACAGTAATTTCTGCTAAATCATAAACTACCTGACTGGTTAATGTTACTTCAACTTCTGGAGGTTGGTTATCCTGTTCAACTTTAAAGACTCTTGATGAAGAATTCCCGGCAAGATCAACAGCCTCTACTCTAACAGTCTTACTTTCATCCTCTTCAAGTTCCACAAATATTGATTCTTCAAATATTTTTTCGCCATCAGCATAATATTTGTTATCGCGGATTGTAATAGATTTAAGACCAGTATCATCAAAAGCACTAACAACGAGTTTTGCCTGTCTTTCTCCTGTGAAGGATCTACCTTTAATACTTATCTCTGGTGAATTGACATCGTAAATAATATATGTTTTCTCAGTTGTAATATTACCTGCAATATCCTCAGCTGTTAGAGTCAATTCTTCTGTTTTTTTGTTAAGTTCATAAGTAATACTGTATTTTCCATCTACAACCTCGTAATCAGCATCTTTTCCGTCAATTAAAACCTTTTTTATTTCAGTATCATCGATGATTTCTGCTTTGAAAGTAATCGTATTACGTGAAGTATAGAAAAATCTCTCCACTTTAATTATTGGTGGAACTTTGTCATATATTATATCAACAGGTATTTCTGCGATTTCAGAACCATCAACATTGACAATACTAAGTTTTGCTGAATATTTTCCCTGTTTTGGAGTGTAAGAGGAAAATCCTCTAAAGAAAATGATAAAGGGATCAACATAGGTTTTCATTCGATTATTTTCTAGAAAGAAAGGAGTAAATATCGAAAGATTGCTTTTACCTCTTATTAGAATATCCCTTTGCAGCCTTAAAATGTATGGCAATTCTACAGGTACATCAAGAGTTAAAGATGCTTCAAGTGAAGGCCTTTCAAGCAACAAAAGGAATCTCCTATCAGCTGGATCAATATTTTTTAGTTCTTTAAGTAATTTGTCAAACTTTGAGATGCTCGAACTCAGGAGTTTTGCCTTAAGAACATTGGGATAAACTTCTGCAGTTTCTAAGATCTCATTAGCCCTGGATAATTTTTCCATTATATTCATTTTTTGGTAGTTCCAGTATGTTTTTAATGGCTTGAGCGCTTCGAAAGGTTCGATCAAACTTATCACTTTTTCCATTAGCTCGACATTTTCAGTATAGAACGCTCCCAAAAAGGTGCTGCTCAAGATAAGCGGATCATTTTCTTTTAATTCGATTAACATTTTACAGAATTCCGTCACTTTCTCGTCTTCACCAAGAGATAATAAAGCCTCTATGTAGATCCGGATTGCAAAAGGTTCAAAATCATTGACTGCTACATCATCAATGATTTCAAGAGCTTTTTCTGGATTATCTTTAATAACAAAAAGAGAATTTATGATGGCCATTCTTTCTTGTTTTTCAAATGATGTTTTATCAAGTTTTTTATAGGCTTCTGCCATTTGTCCAAGGTAATAATGAGATAAGACTTCGTAATAAATATTTACGGGTTTTTTCAGTTTATTGTCAAATCTTTCGCTTATTTCTATGAATTCACTAAGTCTTGTCACTGAACCTTCGATCAAAGCTCCTCTGAATTGATTTTCCGCGAGTTTTTCCAGCAAATATGGAATAAGTGAGTTTGGATAATTAGCATTCTCTAAATAATCTTTGATGAAGTTTACAGTTTCAACATAATCTTTTTTGTTTATTAGCTGTTCAATCATTGATTCCAGTGAAAGAACTGTTATGGATTTTCTTTCAAAAAAGTCCACCGCTTGAAGTTCAATGAAGAATTCTCCATCTTCTTGAATGTTCAACCTTATTGTTGACTGATCTTTAAAGAGTTCTTGTTTGCTAAACAGAACATTATTTTCGCTGTCGACAACAGAAAGTTTTAATTCCAGTGGCTCAGTCATAGTTGCTTTTGATGTTATTTTTACAGGGAACATTTGTCCGGAAACAACTGAATCAGGGAATGATAATTCAAGATCGATATAATCAAGGGGTACGAAAAACTTACCTTTTAATATTCTTTCTGGTGTATCTATCACCATGGTGGGATTTCTATCGTCCATGTATTCATATCTAAGGACATAAGAGCTGTCGAACAGTTTGAGAAGCTTCTCAAATGATGTCTTCAGTTCATCAATTTCAGGGGTTTTTAAGAAAACGCCGCCTGTTGACATTGCTAGAGTCCCCAGGCTAAACTCATCTATTTCAGTGCCTATTCCTATTGTTAAAACCGGGATACCTTTTTCCCTTGCCAATCTAATGGCATCTGATAATCTGTTATTACTACCAAAAGCTGTATCTGTATAATTTGCATCTACACCGTCTGTGACAAGTACGAGAAATTTCAGCCCTTCGCGTGAGGAAAGAATTTCTATTGCCTCAATGACTGTATCATAAAGTGGAGTAGATCCTTCTGCGTTTACTCTATCTATCGCTGCGTTTAACTCATCTTTATTGGATGTGAAGTTCTTGAGAAGTTCAATTTCTGTGTCAAAAGCCATTAGTGCTGTTTCGTTGTTTTCGGGAAGCATTTCTATAAATTCTTTAGTGGCATTTTTTGCCTGATCCATAACCGGTATCATGCTTCCACTTCTATCGAGAGCAAGCATAAAATTCAAATTCATTTCTCTAGAGATCTGTCTAACACTTTCGGGAGTTGTAGGTACACCATTCTGCAGGATGGAGAAGGTACTTCTATCTATTTCCTCAAGAGAAAGAGGTAATCCTTCTTCATCAATTGGTCTGAAGATCAATGAGATTAAAGGAAACTGTGTGATGTCAATATTGTAAAACTCAATATTCCCGAGTGTTTCTGAATATATTTTCTTGACAAGTTTATAGCTTAAATCACCAATTGTGCTGTACAAAACTGGTAAGAAACCTTCAACAAATTCCTGTCTAGTAGCTTTTACACTAAAGTTAGTTTTAGTATTAAAAAAGCTTTCTTCGATATTTTCTGCTGTATATCCCTTTATTTGTAATTTGAAGTCATGTCCTGAAGGTGAAGCTTCGGAAGCCGTCAAAAATAAATCAACAAAGTAACTAAAATCTTCAAGCTTATTTTTGTCAAGAGACTTACCATTTACAATCTTTGATTCTAATCCAAAACTGTCGGTTGTTTCTTTTAAAGCAATTTCAGACTTCTCAAAAAACCAATTTTCCGTTTCGGAAGCTTCAACAGTAATCCCAAATATTATATTTCCAATACTTAAAGCCAGATCTTTTCTCACCTGTAAAACAGCTCTAA
>JASMTM010000116.1:0-7237 GCA_041694295.1 Petrotogales bacterium | reverse complement strand
GCAGCTGTATTCGCATCTAATTTCACACAGATTCTTGCTTTGATTTCTCGAAAATTATATGAGGAAGCAGGAATAGACAATAAAACAGCAAGTTGTATAGTTGGACAGTTCCTTAAAGATTTAGTAGTAAAAAATGAAACAGAATCTCTGGAGAATACTTTTACAGGACCAGCAGTTAGAAAGGATAAAAAGACAATACAGAATGAATCTGCCGCTCTAAAATCAATTGATCCAGATCTCTCATCTTTATATAAACAACTAACCGAACTGATCATTAGATATTCTTATGGAGGTGATGAAAACGAATATAAATAAAATCATTTCATCAAAAGGAAAACGAAAGCTTTCTATGATAACCGTTTACAGTTTTTTTCAAGCGAAAATGGCAGAAGAAGCGGGAATGGACATTTTACTTGTGGGGGATTCTCTGGGAAATGTGATGCTTGGCTACGAAAACACGCTTCCTGTATCAATGGATGAAATGAGCCTGGCAGTTCAAGCAGCGAGAAGAGGAGCAAAAAAATCATTTATTATCGCTGATATGCCTTTTCTTTCGTATCAGTCATCTATTTCAGAAGCAGTGAATAATGCTGGCCGGTTTCTTAAAGATGGAGCCAATGCCGTGAAAATTGAAGGTGGAAAAGAAGTAAAAACAATAATTGAAACGCTGGTTAATTATGGAATACCTGTTATGGGCCATATAGGACTAACACCTCAACAGATTAACAGGATTGGAACATACAAAGTTCAGGGAAAAACTGAGAAGAATAAAAACAGATTGATCGAAGAAGCTAAAGTTATCGAAAATTCCGGTGCTTTCTCTTTGGTGCTCGAACTTGTGGTTGAAGAAGTGGCAATGCAAATTACGGAAAAGATCAGTGTACCAACAATAGGTATAGGCGCAGGACGATATTGCGATGGGCAGGTTCTTGTCTGGCACGATTTACTCGGCATAAATACTGAATTCACTCCAAAATTCGTAAAAAAGTATGCGAACCTTCGGGAGGTTATAGTGAAATCACTTGAAGAATACATTTCTGATATAAATGAAGGCAAATTCCCGACTGATGAAAATGTTTTTAAGGGGGAATTAAAATGAACTTTGATTGGATGGTTGTTATTAAAATTATCATCTCGATAGGTATTTTTGTAGCTGCAATAATTCTAGCGAGGCTTGTTTTTAAAGCCATTGAAAAAACCTACAAACAAAAAGAAAAAGAACTTTCTTCCCCCAATACCCTAAAATTGTTACTGAATATCGCTTTCATTACCCTGGCAGTATTGATCATCCTTTCGGTGCTTTTTAACAACCTCATTCCAGCGTTGACAGGGCTTGGTGTTGGTGGAATTGTTCTTGGTTTTGCTCTTCAAAGACCTCTTGAAAATGCGATATCAGGAATCTTTCTCCTGGTTGGAAGAAATTTAAAGGAAGGCGAAGTGGTAAAAATAGGAAATACGGTTGGTGTTGTTGAAATAGTAAGCATAAACCATACATACGTAAATACTTTTGATGGAAAAAAGATTCTTATCCCAAATACAATGGTTTGGTCCAACCCCATAATCCATTATTGGCCAACCAGTATTCGTCGAATGGAAATATCAGTGGGAATCCCCTATAAAATTGAAGTATCAAAAGCACTTTCAATTCTAAAAAGTGTTATTGAAGAAGAACCCCTAATCGTCAAGGAAGATGTAAACAACATAGTTGCTTTTAAGGGGTTCGGTTCCTCTAGTATAGATTTTACTCTTTATTTCTGGTTCGATCGAACAAACTACTGGGAAGTACAAAATGCAGTTTCTTCACGAATCTATAGCGAATTAAAGAAAAATGGCATCGATATACCTTTCCCACAGCTTGATTTACATATAATCGATCAGCCTGAAATGAAAAGGGAGACTTAAATGCACATTGGAGATAGAATAGAATCATTCACTGAACTCGAATCAACCAACGCATATGCTTTAAACAATGCAGGTAAATTGCCATCAGGTGGAGTAATCTGGGCATTGAAACAGAGCAATGGGTACGGACGTTTCAGACGTAAATGGATCTCTTCCCAGGGGGGTTTATGGTTTAGCATAGTTTTCAAACCGAGGAAAATTAAGGATTTCTCCTTTTATTTGAAGCTTTCATCAGTCGCGATAGTTGAAACACTTATTCAGATAGAAGCAAAATTAATGATCAAATGGCCCAATGATATAGTTCATAATGGAAAAAAATTAGGCGGAATCCTTACGGAAAGTCTTTCCGATGGTAAAAAGATAAAAGTAATCGTTGTTGGAATAGGCTTAAATGTTAATAACAGTTTACCCGAAGATTTGTACGAAAAAGCAATATCATTAAAAAATATTATAAACAGAGAAATATCTCTTTCATATCTACTGGATAAAATTATAAAAAAAATGGATCAGCTATATTCCCGCTATTCAAAACCCGAGAACCATCGATATCTAACAAGAAAATGGAAGAAATACCTTATGAACAAAGTTAATGATAAGATAAAACTCACTCTACCATCAGGTAAAATTATATCTGGTAGAATAACGGATATTAAGCCTTCCTATCTGACCTTACTAACGGAAACAAGCGAAACAAAGAAAATATATGCAGGAGAGCTCAATTGTTAGTTTCACTCAAAAACCGGACTCCATAACCTTCCGTTACCTCAATCTTAAGTTGTCTATTAGAAAAATTCACAATTATTACGTCACCGGGATTAATATCCGCTCCCGCTTTTGTATTTTGACCATTTCGTAGAACGTAACCACTTTCTATTGCCTTTTTGGCAACAACCCTTCTTTTAATTATTCTATTCGCTTTCAAGAATTTGTCCAGTCTCATAACTCTCCCATAAAAGACATAATTGACAAGATATGGTAGAAAATAGTATACTATAAATACGAGATGTTTCCTTCCCCGCTATTTTTGCCCCCGGCGGGGAATTTTTCTACTTTAACAGAAATAATCCTTCTATTCTTTCGAACTCATTCGAATACCATAGCGAAAACAACAAACCGCTTTCTACTTCATTTCCTGTTATCGAACTAATAATATGTCCTGCGTTAACAAAAAACAACAAAAATCGTTTTTCAGGAACTTTTTGAACTAATTCATCATAAAAACCATACTCACTTAAAGGTTTCCCTTTCGAGATTTGTTCCAATGTTTTGTCTCTTGACTTCGTTGATGTATATAACCATCCATCATATACCCAAATATGCATATCATCTACAATGACACCATCTGAAGTGTATTCAAATTCTTCCTCGCTTAATTCCAGTGCTCTTTCAACATCATTCATGTTACCACTAAAGCCAATTTTACTAACAATATCAAAACCTGTGGCGTTCTCGGTCGCTTGATTCATCATATCTTGACCGGAACCACTTTGTGAACTCATCAAACCTGACAACACGCTCTCTATTGCTAAATCCATATCTATTAACAGTTCTCCAGTGAACTTACCGCTCAATGATTTCATTGCTTCTGTATCAATGCCTGTTGAAAGTATTGTGTCTTCTGAAGCGTCATCATTTTGATTAACTTCTCCCTGAATAACTGATTCCAGTTGTGAAATATCTTCTACATTAGCTATCACGCTGGCAAATGAAAGATGGTTTTCTTTTTCAAATAGTACGGTACTTTCAGAACCAATAATTTCTTTCACAGTTTCTTTTGCTTCGTTATTTAAAGGAGTCATGTAGATTTTTCCCTTTAATCTTGTGTTTTCATACCACACTGAACCCTGTACAAGGAAATCTTCTCCATCCATATATATGTATGAAAAACCCTCTGGAAGGTCACTCTTTAAACGTGATTCTGAAATACCTTTTTCTACTGAAGCGTAGGCATCAATGTCACCAATATATATAAAATTATTTTGTACCTTTGTTTCTGGAAGATCGGATTGAATAGCCTGAGTGAAAACCTTCTCAAAAGAAGCTTTCACATCAGCAGCATTATCAATCGGTCCAATAACTATTATCATCCTCTCATTTCCCTTTTCATCATTCCAGGTCGCTGCCAGTAAACCTCCATCAAATAACGCATAAACCTCATCGGGATTAATGTCATTACTGTAAGCATTCATTTCTATCACCTGTGCAAATGTCTGTTCTAAAGCCATTTGATTTAAGAAGAAATCTGCAAGTACTGTTTCTTTAAGTCTCGAATAATTGTTTTTTATATCTTCGACCAAAAGCAATGAAACCATTTCTGAAGGTGCTTTTTCAAGTAACACTGTATTCGAAAATCCAAAACAGGTTACCAACAATAAAATAAATAAAAGTAACCTTTTCACTATATTCACCCCCGCTTTATTTGTATTAATTCGACTTTTCTTATTAAGAAGTTGTTCGAAACAATTCTACCAAATCAAAGAATGATATCACAATAATATTGCTTTCATACTATCATTCTAATGTTGTAACAAAGAATCATTGTAAAACTTGACTTTAGAACGTTAAACGTATATAATTTTTGTGATTATAACTCCCCAAAGGGAGAGGGCATTTATGCCCTCTATTTTTTATTATGAGTGGTGAGATTGTATGTATGAAAACCTGAAAAAAATTAGAGAACTCGCAGAAGAAACTGCAAAAGCAATGGATTATGAAATATATGAACTCACCTACAGGAGAAGCCGCGGTAAATACGAACTGAAAATTTCGATTGATAAATCAAAGGGTAATGTAAGTCTTGATGACTGCGAAAGATTTTCAAAAGCCATCGGAGCAAGACTTGATATCGAGGACATAATTCCAGATTCGTATAACTTGGTTGTTGAATCACCAGGAGCAGAAAGAGAAATCCGTGATAAGAATGATTTTGAAAGATTTATCGGTGAAAATGTAAAACTGTTGTTGAACAAACCAGTTGAAAAACGAATGGTCTTGATTGGAAAACTGAAAGCCTTTGAAGATGAAAAAATAGTTATAAAAGAAAGGGACACTGGAAGAGACTTTGAAACGAAATTAGATAATATCAAGAAAGCCAATTTGAGACTGGAATTATGAAGGGAGGAACAGAATTATGAACCTAAATCTTTTAGAAGCGCTTGAACAATTAGAACAGGAAAAGAATATTCAAAAAGAAGAAGTCATTGAAATACTTGAACGCGCATTGCAAAGTGCATATAAAAAGAACTTTGGTTCAGACAGTAATGTTTTCGTCAAAATTGATAAGTTAACCGGTGATATTGAGGTTTACGAACAACTAGAGGTTGTTGAAAATGTTGATGATCCTGAAAAAGAAATATCACTTGAAGAAGCACTCAAATATGATAAAAAAGCACGAATCGGAGAATTTATTCAGAGAAAACTTAATATAAAGAAATTTAAGAGAATAGCAGCGCAAACAGCTAGACAGGTACTGATTCAGAAAATAAGAGAACTAGAAAAATCAAATCTTTTTCAGAAATATTCCGATTTAAAGGGAACTGTTACAACAGCAGAAGTTTTAAGGATAACCGAGAATTGGATTGACTTAAGGATAGGTAAGCTTGAGACAAAACTCCCTACAAGAGAATTGATACCGGGAGAGGCTATGAGATCAAATTCTCTAATAAAGGTATATGTTATTGATGTCTTAAAGAGCAGTAAAGGTCCAAAAATAATGGTGACAAGAAGACGTCCTGAATTTGTTGAAGAAATCATGAAACTTCAGGTTCCTGAGATTGAAAGCGGAGATGTTGAAATCAAGGCAATTGCAAGAGAAGAAGGAGTCAGAACAAAAATAGCTGTAGCCTCTCCAAATTCCAAAATTGATCCCATTGGTGCTTGTATAGGAGAAAGCGGATCCAGAATAGGGGAAGCTTTAAGAGAAATCAAGCCAGAAAAAATTGATATATTGAGGTGGAGCGAAAACGAAGAAGAATTTATAGCAAATTCAATAGCTCCTGCAAAAGCAGTTAATGTAAAAATTACAAATGTTGAAGAAAAAGAGGCAACTGTTTTTGTATCACCGACACAGCTGTCACTAGCGATCGGTAAGGGCGGACAGAATGCAAGGCTTGCAGCTAAACTAACAGGGTGGAAAATTGACATCAAACCTGTCATGTGAAAAAGTATTTGTAACATCTTACATAACTCTCGTAACTCTTATTGTGTAAAATGAATATCGTAATAAAAATGACAGGGAGGTTTTATAGTGAAGCAGGACATTCTAAGAAATGAGTTGCGCAGTCGTAAACGTAGAATGACTGCTCAGAGAGAATTGATTTTGAGAGTGTTTCTCGAAACTGAAGATGATCATTTAAGTGCTGAAGAAGTTTATCGTAAAATTCTAGACAAACGCTTAAGAATAAGCAAGGCTACAGTATACCGTACTGTTGATTTGCTTGCTGAAGTTGGGTTGCTTAGAAAAATCGCTTTTAGAGATGGAGTCGTAAGATATGAGGTTGTGGAAAAAGACAAACATCAGCATCATCACTTAATATGCAATAATTGTGGTAAGGTTGTTGAATTCCCCTACGATCTGCTTGATGAACTGGAACACCTGGCTGAGGAAAAAACTGGTTTTGAAATAGATGACCATCAGGTGAAATTCTATGGCCTTTGTCCTGAATGCCGAAAGAAAAAGAAGAAAGAACAAAACAAGGAAAGTGAGACAGATAAAGCAAGTGGATAACGCCAACTTTCATTTATTTCAAAAGCAGGAATAATTTCCGATAAACTAATCACAGCTTTTGCAAAGATATTAGAAATCGTTTCTATACCTCTGGCTATTATCAGTGCCAGAGGTTTTATTTCTAAAATATCAAACAAAAAAATCATCAATGATCCAATGTAAACCGGAAAAACGAATAACGGAACAGAAATAATCGTTAAAGGAATGGTTAATATGGAAAAGGTACCAAAAGTGGCAACAGATATGGGTAAAACAGCTATTTGAGCTCCAACGCCAACGAGAACAGTTTTCTTTAGAAAAGTCATCTCTGAGCAGTCGAAAGCATTAACAATCAGCAAAATTCCGGAAGTGGCAAGAAAACTCAGTTGAAAACTCACAGAAGCGATTATCATAGGTGATACTACGAGCATAATTATTCCCGCAAGTCCCAGAATATTAAGTGATGATTGCTTGTAGTCAATAATTGAGAATAATGTATACAGCATTAACACAAGAAAAGCTCTAACGGCAGAAATGGCTGGCCCTGTCGACAGCACATATATTCCTAGAAAGATCATGGTAAAAAGCATATTTAGCTTTCTATCAATCAACATCAAACCAAACACCCAT
>JASMTM010000115.1:0-3394 GCA_041694295.1 Petrotogales bacterium | reverse complement strand
AATAGTGCTTTTTTGTCTGCTTTTCTATATCATTAAGACTAACCATTAATAAATTTTTCTGTGGACTTAATCCCTCAAAACCTGATTTTGAGAAAAGACAGTACGTAATGCTCTCAAAATTTCCATTCAGGTCTTCCAAAAGCAACCCGGTTTTTCTCTGGAGTTTTTGTAATATCCTATCATTAACAGGTTTATTCGACCACTTAACTTCGCAAATGTAGAGATTGTTTTCTCTTGTAGCAACAATATCTATCTCTTCATCTTTTTTCCACCATCTTCCGATTTTCTCAGGTCCAACTGTTTCTTCAAGATATTGTATGGCGACTTTTTCATATGTAAAGGATACAAATTCAGTAAATGTTTTAAGTATTAAGCTTGATAAAACGTCACCCTTTTCTCTATATACAAGCTCTTTATGAGGATAAAGATATTTAAAATAGAATCTCAGGTAATCGTCGTCTATGTAGTAGAAAGGTGACTTTCTTGGTTTTTTAAGAGAAAAAGGCATTTCTTTTTTTAGGAGTCTTAGATCAACCAGTTTAGAGAGATATGTGCCAATTCCGTTATGAGGTATTCCGGTTAAAGTAGAAATCTCATTCGGTTTTGTTCTACCATTAGCAACTACTCTCAATATATCAAAATAGGAACCCGAATCTCTAGAAAACTCTTCAAGAGTTGTGAATCTCCCTTCTTCTAATAAAAATTCACCAGGACTTAGAATCTTCTCTTTTAGCGCTTTTTCGAAACTGAAGTAGTTTCTGAATTCATTAAGATATAGGGGGATACCACCGGTAACAGAGTAGGTCTTTATTCTTTCTTCTGTATTCATTTTTTTCAGAAAAAGAGAGGAATCAAAGTAGTTCATTGGTCGGATCAAGTATTGGCCAGTTCTTCTTCCATATAGCGGACTATTTGATGAAAGGGCAATTCTTTCAATCATACCAATAAATGAACCACAAAGTACAATTAGAACAGGTAGTTTGGAGAATTCTTTATCCCACCATTTCTGGAATATTGACATAAAAGAATCATCTTTTTGAGGGATGTATTGGAACTCATCAAAAATAATTGCCTGTTTTCCTTTCATCTTTTTTATTGCGTTGGCTAGAAGTTGAAAAAATTCATCCCAGCCTGAAATTGTCAATCCATAAGGAAGATCAAGAATTTCTTTTAATGGTTCGACAAAACTGTTCATTAAGTGATTGGGATTAGAAAGGTCAGCTGTGAAGAAAATGGGTGAATCAAAAGAGTTTTCCAGAAGGAAAGTCTTTCCCACCCTTCTTCTTCCATAAATTACCAATAATTCTGATTTATCTGATTTCATCTTTTTGGTAATAAATGTTCTTTCCATTGTTCTATTAATCACAATAAGTCACCTTATAAATTTGAATTTAGTAAACTATAATTTACTAAACTTATATTTAGTAAATTTACATTTATAATATACCATATAAAATGGTCTATTCAAAATGCTATGATTTTTATGGCGTTTAATTATTCAAATACAGGATCATTTATGGCTAAAAGAAGATTTATTGATTCGGAGAAACATAAGTTAACTGAAGAACTTTTGAAAAAAGCAGATCATAAAACTGCAGTGATCTGGGCGTGTGAATGCGCTGATCATGTGCTGTCTTATTTTGAAGAAGAATATCCAGATGACGATCGCCCTCGAAAAGCAATCAAGGCTGGTCGTCTATGGGTAGGGGGGCAAATTGCTGTGAGCCAAGCAAGAAAAGCAGCATTTAAAGCCCATACGGCAGCCAGAGATGTAGATAATGATGATGAGAGCGCTGTTTTCGCTGCCCGTTCAGCCGCTCATGCCGCTGCAACCGTGCATGTTAAGAGACATGCCATGGTTGCTTCCACATATGCCACTAAAGCTGTCTATTTTTATCATTACCCTGATGGATCTTCCGTAAATGTAGATAAAGAAAGAGATTGGCAATACAAGTTACTGGTTAAAATGATGGATAAGTGAATTACCACAGCAAAAAAGAGCAAGCCTTATTAGGCTTGCCCTATAATTTATATAAACAGAGGTGAGAAGTGTCAGCTTTACTCTATGTTATCTAATGTCTTTTTCAATCCGGGTATTTTTTCTTTTCCGCTTAATATTTGAATGCTGGAATTTTTGAAATCGTCTCCTATAGGTTCATATGAACCTCCAAGAAACTTGGCTAAAAATACTTCTGCCAGTGCAAAGAACGAGAGACGATTTTCCGGTCTGGCAAAACCATGACCTTCGTCAGGATAAAGTACATAGGTAACGGGGATATTCTTTTCTTTCAGCACTTCAGCAATCTGATCTGATTCAGCTTTTTTAACCCTTGGATCGTTTGCTCCCTGACCGATTAGCAGAGGTGCTTTGATGTTATCCACATAATTGAGAGGGGAGTGCTTTTTGAGGAGCTCTTTTCCTTCTTTGGTTCGTGGATCGCCAACACGTCGCGCCAGCATCTCAAACATGGGTTTCCAGTAGGGTGGAAGAGAGTCCATGAATGTTTCCAGATTGGAGGGACCAACAAGGTCTACCCCACACTTGTAAAGCTCAGGGAAGAATGTCAGACCTGCAAGCGTTGAATAACCGCCAAAACTGCCTCCCATTATTGCTACTTTATCTGGATCAGCTATACCCTTATCAATTGCCCATTTCACAGTATCTGCCTGATCCTGAATTATTTTTCCGCCCCATTCACGATCTCCAGCGTTGATAAATGATTTACCAAAACCGGTTGAAGATCTGAAATTGACAGAGATTACAGCGTAACCTCTATTAGCCAGCCACTGATGGAAATGATTATAACCCCAGTAATCTCTGCCCCATGGACCGCCATGGGGTAAAAGTACTGTTGGGACTGGTTTATCCGGGATTCCTTTGCCATCACTATCACTTGATAAAGGCAGTGTATAGTAAATTACCAGATCAAGACCGTCCTGGGTTTTTATTGTTTCTGAGTACATCTTTGCTAATGGTTGATTTTCCAGTGCTTCTCTATCAGCAAACAAGAAAGTTGAGCCTTTGGTTTCACGGTCGTAAATATAATAACTAATAGGTCCATCATCTACCGTATCTGAAACTATCCAGTATCTATTGTCAAAGGACTGACTTTCAATACTAAAATCTCCCTTGGTAAATGTTTTTATTCTCTCAAAATCGTCATTAACATTTTCGTCGAGAATCTGCCATTCTTTTCGCGCATAGGTAAATGAAGCAGCTAAAGGATATTTTTCAGTTGGGTGAATAAGTACATCGTCTATATCCGCTCGGGGATGTTCAGCTAATATAGTTTTTGATTTATCAGCTAAATTGCATTTTACCAGTGCTGATGTGTCACGATCCCTGCTGTCTCTTAAGAATGCGTATTTACCATCTTTGCTTATTGATATGCAT
>JASMTM010000114.1:0-3025 GCA_041694295.1 Petrotogales bacterium | reverse complement strand
TGAAAAACGTTGTCGGTTGTTCGTTGTTCGATGTACGCAACTTCTGTAACTGCTTTTCAAGCGCCTCTTTTGGAGCGTCTTGTATCATTTGATCAAGCCTCTCTTTTCGATCGTCTTTTTCGTTTGTAGATCCTAATACTTATGCGACTTCTATAAATATTCAGTTTTCAATGACGCAGGTTACTTTGAGTTTTTTACATAGTTCGTTAATAACTGGTTTTAGTGTTTCCCAATATGGGTTATAGCCTTTTTTGTAAGTAAATAACAATTTATCAGGCTTCTGTTTATCCACATATTTTGTAATTATTTTTTTGAAGTTCCCTTTTTCCTTGCACGATTCAACTTTTTTGTTCATTTTTTTCAATACTGTTTCTGCATTGTGCATCCATCTATCTAGCAATCTTTCGTATTGCTTAGTTAAAGCATTTTTGAAGCTAGTGGTAAATTTGTCGCCAAGCCAGCCTTTTTCTGTTGTAATTTCTGCAATGATCTCCAGCACATTTGGATCGATAATGCATAGGAGTATGACTTCTTTATCGTCTATCTTCTTTAGTATTTTTTGATTTTTCTTCATATCCACAGGTACAAGAATTGTCATATTAACCACCAAACATTATTGGCCAATAAAATACAATAGCCATGAATGTTAACGCAAGACCTGTTATATTCAGGATTATACCATTCTTAATTGTGTCCTTCATTTCGACATAACCTGTTGATAGTGTCATTGCAACTGCTGGTGTGCTCATGGGTAGCATAAATGCAAATCCAGATGGTATTGTAATTGATAGAGCAAGTATTTCAGGGCTGGCGTTTAATCCAATAGCTGTTGCGACAGCCATGGGCATCATAAAGGCGACAACAGCTGAATTGCTCATTGTTTCTGTAAAGAAAATAGATAAAGTTGCTATTATTACTAGAAAAGCAATTGAACTGGTTATTAATCCACCAGTCATAGTCATTATCCAATCAGATACACCAGTTTCACTTAAAGTGGACCCCAATGCTATTGCTCCTCCATACATAAGAATTATTCCCCAATTTACATCTTCCTCAACTTCCTTCCAGGAAGTGAGTTTTAAGAAAAAAAGCGTTATAACTGCAATAAGGGCTATGTTTGCTAACCCCGCTCTGTTTCCGAAAACAAACCATGCTATGATAGTTAATAACATAATGCCTGCTATGAGTTTTTCTCTTCTACTTGTTGGACCAAGATTCTTTACTTTTTTTGCTAGATGGGTCCTGCTTTGCTTAATCTCTACTTTTTTGGGAGTAATTTTTAACAGGATTAATGCTCCTACTAATGTTATGACAATAACGAGTGGCAGTGTTGCTATTAACCACTGGGAAAAAGTAATTATTCTACCTGTTGACTCAGATAGTATTGCCACTGCTAAGGGTGCTCGGGCTCCTCCGAGAAATGTTGCATTACTTCCTATCACAGCTCCCCACATTACAGCTAGAGAAAGACTTTTTGCTAGTTCTACTCCATTTTGTTCATCTGACAGGGAATTACCCAGTTCCAGCAAAATGGGTATTAATATTGCGACAACTGTATGTCCTGTTGTCCAGAAAGCGAGGAATGTTGCCAGTAACTGGAATGCAATTACCATCTTTAAAGGACTTTTCCCAACTGTTTTTATGAAAATCAATGATATTCTTGTGCTTAAACCTGAACGCATAAAAGCTGAAGCAAGTATGAACGAACCAAGCAAGAAAAAGACTGCGGTATTTCCAAATTTAGGGTAAACTTCATGTGCTTCAGCTATATTGAAAAGGGGAAAAGCGACGATCGCGAAAAGACTGGTTATCATTAGTGGGATAACGTTTGTTACCCACCAGAGGATACATACAATGAACACAGCCAGTGATTTGAATCCAGTATAACTTAAGCCTTCTGGAGCATCAATAATCAGCGGGAGTAATAAAATTACACCCGATACAATGAATATTATTAATCGCTTAGACCAGTTAGTTTGAACCTCTGTCTTCATCTTCTTGTATTGCTGCGTCTCCTATAGGAATAAATTCCCTCTCTTCAAGTACGCTAATTATTTTTTCAAGGCATTCTTCGATATTTTTCTTGTCTGTTTCGACTACAACTTCTGGATTTGGTGGTTCTTCATAGGGGTCACTTATTCCAGTGAAATTTTCTATTTCACCAGCCAGTGCTTTTTTATATAATCCCTTCACGTCCCTCTTAATAAGTTCTTCTTTACTACACTTGACGTAAACTTCTACAAAATTCCTGCATCGTTTTCTTGCATTATCTCTTGCTTCAATATAAGGAGAAATAAAAGAAACCAATGTTGCTACTCCGTTGTTGCTTAAAAGATCAGCAACGAAGGTTACTCTCCTTATGTTTTCGTCTCTATCTTCTTTTGTAAAACCAAGATCTCTTGTAAGATCCTTTCGTACAATGTCACCGTCCAATCGCTGCACATTTCTTATTCCTCTTTTTTTTAGTTCATTTTCAAGTGCTTTTGCCAGAGTGGTCTTGCCTGAACCTGACCATCCTGTAAACCATACTGTGAAACCTTCCTGCATTATTTCACCACCTTGTTTTTTATTTAAATAACGAGATCCGAGAACAGAGATCTGAGAATAAAACCACGTCCATCGTCCAACGCTTGCTGGAAGCAAGCTTCGTCCATCGTCCATCGACTGGTTCAACAAATCAAAATACGTTGTGCGTGGTGCGTTGTTGGTTGTACGGAAGTTAATAAAACCAGAAACCGTTGTACGTGGTACGTTGTGTGTTGTACGGAAATACAGAAAAACATAAAACATTTGATATGCGTGTTGAGAAACACACGGATATGCTGCTTGAGGGACAGCAGGATATGCATGCCAGGGTAGGGCATGGATATGCGACTGCGTCGATAAAACAATAAATGGCGAGTTTAGATTCTAGAGTTTGGGGTCTGGTAAAACGTAAGAAGCCAAAAGATCAAATGAACACCTTCCCCCTGCTTCGCAGATACCTTCCTCAAGGAAGGATTTAAGTGAAAAACGTTGTCGGTTG
>JASMTM010000113.1:0-8988 GCA_041694295.1 Petrotogales bacterium | reverse complement strand
TTGGCTGTAACACCAGCACTTGGACTTAACGCTTTGGCCGATCCAACACTCAGTGTCAATGGAGGTTACTATCTGCTCGAAAAGGAATATGGAGTAACTGTTAAATTGACAAGCAAACTTTATGATCTCCTGAACATTGAAGCTGGTGTGCCTGATATACTCACAGAAGATGGATTTAACGTGGCCAAATGGTATGTTAAATTGTATTATGAAGTTGCATTTTAATTAATTGATATCTAATGGAATAAAACCCCGGCCTTGTGCCGGGGTTTTATATTGCTTAAATAATAGATGTTAAAGAATAGTGAAATACGCTGGATGGGTTAAACAACTGAACATTGAAAGAAATTATTAATTACTTCAGAAGTGAAGAAAGAACTTTTCTCAATATATGCTGAAAAACCGTTGTCTCCAGTAGTACTTTTTCGCATAGAAAGAAAAGTTGAGAGTATGAAATCGAATGGCAAAACAATTGTTTTTGGTTTAAAGCAAAAGATAATTTAACAATAATGATCCCCCTTATTTGAACTAAATATAATTTAAGCATTTTCTGCAGAGGTAATGTCACCTGACGTTGATTAGAAGTTATGTATGAGAACCTGACTACTATAAAAATCAGTTTATTTTGCCCGGTATATGATAAGAATAGCCTATACAAGATCAAGGTAAAACAAGAATTACTATTTAGATTAATGTGATTTGTTGCGTAATTTTATTTAACTTTGGTCTTTAGTATAATATTACTAATGTACATTTTAGCCTGGTTATTTATTTGGAGGTAAATTTATGAGGGCAATACTTATTATAGTTACTGATATTCTTCTGTTAGCAGCTGTAACGTTGTTGGTAGTGTCAGCTGGCAGTGGTTTCTTGGGTAATTTGCTTGATAAAAACCTTGAATTCTCTGAAATTTCTATCTGGTTTTCAGGCAATCTATGTTTGCTTGCCATTTCACTGCAGATTTTTATAACTGTTTCTTTTAAGAAGATAGCAAGAACTGTTCTAATTTTTCTGAGTTCATCAGCTCTTATAATATATATATATGGAGTTTATCAAAAAGGGCTTGGCTGGTTAACTCGTCCTTTATACAATCTTTTTGATATTCAGGATATACCCTCTTTGCCTGGCATACTTATGCTACTTTTTCTTTGTTTGATACTTGCCCTATCGCTTGTTCTAAATACAAAAAAATAAAGAGCTCTCTTGTAAAAGAGAGCTCGCAGTTTTTTCTTTATTCTTTCATTTAC
Source organism: Petrotogales bacterium (assembly GCA_041694295.1). Taxonomy (GTDB): domain Bacteria; phylum Thermotogota; class Thermotogae; order Petrotogales; family Kosmotogaceae; genus JASMTM01. The sequence goes on along the minus strand of JASMTM010000113.1, from coordinate 7,741 downwards.
TTTTATAGTTTTTCTAAGCTAGATTCCCAGTGCTCTTGGATCGAGCGCATCTCTTAGTGCATCACCAAGCAAGTTGAATGCCATAACGACGATGAATATGAACAGTCCTGGTAACAATAACCACGGGGCCTCTGTCATGGCTTTAATATTTTGCGCCTGACTGAGCATCAATCCCCAGCTTGCCGATGGTTCAGTAATACCTAAACCAAGGAAACTAAGCCCCGCTTCACCAATTATGTACTGCGGTATTGACAATGTAGCTGCGACAATTATATATGTTGATGTGTTGGGGATTATGTGTTTCCAGATTATTCTTCTATCAGGATATCCCATTGCCATCGCTGCTTCTACAAATTCATTGGATTTCAATGAAAGAGTCATTCCTCGAATAACCCTTGACATTCCGGGCCAACCGATGAAACTAAGTATGACCACAATTAATAAGTATGTGATATGAGGAGGCAAACCTATGGGTAAAATAGCCCTTAACGATATAAGCAGGTAAAAACTCGGTATAGACATAAACACTTCTGTAATTCTCATCGAAACTTCATCTGCCCAACCACCGTAATAACCTGCAGCTCCTCCAATCAACAGACCAAGAACGAATGTAATTCCGATTCCCAAAAAACCTATAGAGAGGGAAATTCTAGAACCAAAGATAATTCTTGAGAATACATCGCGGCCATAAGCATCTCCACCGAACAAATGAACTTCAGCAGGGGTCTCAACTCCGAAAAGATGAATATCTGTTGGGATTAACCACAGCAGTTTGTATTCCCAGGAACGAATAAAGAACTTTATCGGAAATTTTCTTGTTTCATATTCAATTATTTCAGGATTATTTACAACTGTAAACATGTCTGGATCGATATCAAACTCTCTTAAATACATTTCTGCTGTTTCCATATCTCCGCCTTCAACATCAAGTACATCATTTATTATTGTAATCGCTTCTTTAACGATTTCCTTTATTTCAGCTCCAGTAATGGCATAAACTCTGTGCAATCTTTTTTCAGTAATGAGCCTGACGGGTTCTCCAATTTCCTTTAATCCGGGATACTGCCAAACGTTTAACGTACTAATTGAACTTGTATCTTCATTGACTTTTCTCATTGGTCCATCAAGCATTTCAACATCGCTCAATTTAATGGATTGAACAACATCATATTCAGGTCTCGCTGTTAACTGGACCATGTTCCCTTGTGCATCTTCAGCATAACGTACGGTTTCACTAACCATATAAATTGAATTTACATCGTTTTTTCCGATCTCTAGCTCAAATGTCTCTCCTGAATTTTGATCTTTAGCTACTATTCTTCGGATAGAAGTTCCTTCTGAGAATGTTGTTTTATATGTTTCAGGATCTCTTTCGAGAACATATGGATACACATATGGTCTTGTCAGTTTTCCTTCTTCGTCAAGCCAGTGAATATTGGATGGTGGAGAGTATGATAGCTGTTGATTCTGCGCATAGGGATTATAGGGAGAAAAGAAATCTGCGAACAAAGCTATGATATAGAACACAACCAAAATCCACATGGAAATAATCCCCAGTTTGTGCCTCTTTAATGCGCGCCATACCAGTTGCCATCTATTTAAATATTCAACTTCAAAAAGATCTTCTTTTTTGACTTCGCCTGTATTTTCAACTGGTTTCTTTATTTTTTTACTCTTTTTATTCAAAAGACTCACCCCTATCTAAATCTGTAGCGAATTCTGGGATCAACCCAGGCGAGTAATAGGTCCGCGGATAGATTTCCCAAGACGAGCATGATTGACGCTAATAATAACGAAGCCATAACAAGAAATAAATCCTGAGATGTCAACGCTTCAATTACTAATCTTCCCATTCCTGGCCAGCCAAAGACTGTTTCTGTTAAAACAGCTCCACCAAGTAAAGCAGAAAGTGCGTATCCAAACATTGTAATAAGTGGATTTATCGCATTTCTTACAGCATGGGTATATATAACATTGTGTTCTGGCATTCCTTTTGCTCTGGCGAAGATCACGTAATCTTGATTTAACTGGTCAAGTAACTGACCTCGCATTTGTCTCATCTGGCCGGCCAATCCTGCAGTACCAAGTGTAACGACAGGACCAACTACATGCCACAAATAATCACCAATCTTACCTATCATTGAAAGCTCATCGTGATTTAATGAGATAATTCCACCGATAGGGAACCAGCCGGTTTTTGCTGACATAAACAACCACAACAGAGCGAAGAAAAAGTTAGGTATGGATAAACCTATAAAAGCGAACACCGATAATCCCTGGTCAGATGGTGAATACTGGTGCAATGCAGCATAAATCCCCAGAGGTATAGCAATGCCCCATGTGAAAATCATCGTGAAAACACTCAGAAGCAATGTTGCACCTAATCTTCTCCAAATCAAATTGAATACAGGAACGTGGTATTCGAAAGAATAGCCGAAATTACCGTGTAATACCTCCCATAACCATTTGAAATACTGCACGTATATTGGTTTATCAAACCCAAATTGCCGTTCGAGCACCTTGATTTGCTCCGGGCTTATTGAGGGACTGAGTCTGTACTGGTCAAGGAAGTCACCGGGAGCTGCTGAAATAACTAAAAATGCTAATACTGAAACTCCCAGCAATACCGGTATAGCAAGGATTAATCTTCTGACAATATATTTGAGCACTTTCTTCCCTCCTTGAGAAGCTGAAAAAATCAGTAAAACGGGAGGGAAACTCCCTCCCGTTAAGAAAAGAGTATTTTACTTATATTAGTCTTTCCAGATTCCGTACATGCGCCACAACTGACCAGCAAATGGATTAGGATTGGGATTGGCAAGATGTACGTTTTCTGGGTGAGCGTATAGGTAATTCTGAGCAATTGTGTAAATCATTGGCTGATATTCTGCACAGAGCATCTGGAATTCAGCGAAGAGATCGTATCTGTCTTCTCCAAATGCACCCACAGACTCAACGTAAATTTCATGTATACGTTTTTCCCAATCATAGACCTTGTATGTTTCTGGATCAATTGTATCAGGTCTGAGCTCAGGTGAGTAGTTGAAGAAATGAAGTCCTCCATCAAGTCTCCAAACATTCCAGCCTGATCCTGGATCAGAGCCACCAGTCAGACCAATAACAATTGAATCGTAATTCGGCTGTGTTAGTTGTGTTACCAGTGTATTGAACTGCATGGGTCTGAAGTTAATCTTCATACCAACCTTGCTTGCACTTTCTACGAGAATATTACCAATAGCTTCACGAACGGGGTTACCTGCATTTGTGCTGAGACTGAATTCTACACGATTACCATCTGCGTCAATAAGATTTCCTGCGTTGTCCCAATCAAAACCACCCTGTCTCAATTCAAGCCTTGCTCTAATAATAGAGTATTTGTATGGGAATGCCTCTTCGATTTCAGGATTGTAGAACCCTGAGGATGGAGGAACAGGACCGTACAATGGTGTACCGAGCCCGTTGTAAAGCGTTTCAATAATACTTTCTCTGTCTAACAAGTAGACGAGTGCTCTTCTGAAATGCACGTTAGTAAACCATGATCTTTTGACAGGATCCTGATGACCAAGGTTGATAGTAACAAAGCTGGAACCTGTTACAGGTCCACCTGTACCTACAACCCAACCTTTTTCTTCTGCCTGTCCGGCGATTCTCGGGAAGTTCTCTGCAGTTGGCCCATAAATATCAAGTTCGCCTGCTTCAAATTTCAGAAGCTCTGTGTTCAGATCGGGAACAATCTGGAATATTACTCTGTCAAGATATGGAAGCTTTACTCCATTTTTGTCAACTGCATAGAAATGAGGATTTCTTTCAAGAACTACTCGAGTTCCTTCTGTGTATTCTACAGGAATAAATGGTCCCATACCGACAACTTCACCAATTTCATCTACGGTCCATGCCTGCTGGTATGTTCCATTTTCAACAGCTGGCCCAAGTTTGTGCTCTGGAAGAATATTTGTCCAGGCAACTGCTCTAAATCCCCAGTATGAAGGCGTTGACCAGGTGAAAGAAATTGTTGTGTCATCTACAACCTCGATTTCCGGGAGAACATCATTGCTGTCAACATATCCTGTTGGACCGTTTGCTGTCATACCTTCAACGAAGTAAATGTCTTTGAAGGTGAAGACAACGTCATCAATGGTGAAAGGTTCTCCATCTGACCATTTTAATCCGTCTCTAATCTGGAAGAAAACGGTTTTTTGGTCTTCGGAGTACCACCAATCTTTTGCAAGTCCACCACCTGATGGATTACCTGAAAGATCTGCATCGAGTAAAGCATCCAGGAAAATGTCAATAATGTCTGTGGAACTTGTTTCCTGAGCCCAGGAGTCATTCAGTGTTTTTGGGCCCTGTGTAGTTGATAGATACAGTGTGCCTCCAGGTTTTCCGTCATAATCTGTTACAAGATATTCTGGTTCCTGAGCAAAAGCAAAACCCACTGCAAAGAGAACAACCAATAACAATGCTAACTTTTTCATGCTTTTTCCCCTCCTTTTAGAGAAGTATCTGAATAAAGATGACACGCCACGTAATGGTTATCATCAATTTTGTACATAGGCGGATATTTTTCTTCACAAAGTCCTTTTATCTTATATTTACACCTTGGATGGAAGAAACATCCTTTTGGTCTATTAATGGGACTGGGTACCTGCCCTCCTACAAGATCTTTCCTGTTTCTTTTCTTTTTAGGATCTGCAATTGGTGCAGCTGCTAATAGAGCTCTCGTATAAGGATGAAGTGGATCATCAAAGATTTTCTGACTGTCTCCCTGTTCAACAATTCTACCCAAATACATAACACTGACGCTGTCACATATAAATCTTACAAGAGCAAGGTCATGTGAAATAAATAAATAGCCTGCATTCAATTCTTCTTGGAGTTTCTTAAACAATTTAACTATCTGAGCCTGTACCGAAACGTCTAAAGCAGACGTAGGTTCATCTAACACTAGAAGATCTGGATTAACGCTTATTGCTCTCGCAACTGCGATTCTCTGTCTTTGACCGCCACTGAATTGATGGGGATATCTATCTATATGATACGGTTTTAACCCCACTTTGGATAGCAAATCCTTAACCATTTTCACTGCTTCATCAATGTCTTTTGCGAAACCATGAAATATTAGTGGCTCAGAAAGCATCTGACCTACGGTCATTCGTGGATTCAAGGATGACATAGGATCCTGAAAAACTATCTGTGCCTTCTGACGAAACATCTTCATTTTTTTCCTGCGATCCTCAAAAAGAAAATTTAAAGCCTTTTTTGGATCTTTGTTTGCTTTTTTGTAAGCTTCATATATCTTCAATTGATGGGGTTCAAGGTCTTTGCCACCGTTATTGAATGCAGGTAGAGAGAAGTAATTCTTGTTCAGATGTTCCAGAGCGTCTTTTTTCTTGAAAAAATAAAAAGTGGTATCCTCGCCGTCAATAAGTAACTCTCCTTCAGTTGGTTCATGAAGTCTGAGAATGGTTTTTCCAATAGTTGTTTTTCCACAACCTGATTCGCCAACTATGCCATGTGTTTTTCCTCTTTCTAAATCGAATGAAACGTCATCTACTGCCTTAACAAAACCAACAGTTCTCTCTATTAGAAAACCTTGTCTGATAGGAAAATATTTTTTTAGATTGCGTACATCCAGTAACTTCATTCAATATCCTCCTTGACGACTGAAACTTTTTTTGTAACAGGATTGAAGCAGCGAATATAATGATTATCTTCGATTTCTTCGATTTCAGGTAATTCCTGATAACATTTTTTGGTAGCTCTTTCACATCTTGGCAAAAATGGACAAAGACGAGGAGGTTCCATCATGACTGGTGGTTGTCCTGGTATAGGTGCAAGTTCTGCTTGTTTAACATCCAATCTTGGAATGCAGTTCAATAGAGCGAATGTGTATGGATGCATTGGATTTTCAAATATAACCTCAGCTGATGCAATCTCCATTTGGTAACTACCGTACATAACAGAAATTTTGGTTGCAATTTCAGCTATTACTGCAAGATCATGTGTAATGAAAATCGTCCCACTCTGATATTCTTCCTGAAGCTCTTTCATCAGTTCTAAAATTTGAGCCTGAACGGTAACATCAAGGGCAGTCGAAGGTTCGTCTGCTATTAGTATTTCAGGATTGCACGATAATGCGATAGCAATTACCACTCTCTGCCGCTGCCCACCAGAGAGTTGGAATGGATAATCATCAATTCTTTCAACTGGATTTGGTATCCCGACCTGCTCGAGCAACTTTATGGCTCTCTGTTTTGCTTCTTCTTCAGAAACTTTGTCATGATGAATAATTGTTTCGGACATCTGTCTTCCAATCGTGTAAAGAGGATCAAGAGATGTCATTGGGTCCTGAAATATCATGCCAATGTGTCTTCCTCTAATCCTTGAAAACATGCTTTTTTTAATCTTGGCCAAATCAATTGTGGTTTTTTCTCCATTTCGAGAAAATTCATCTGTGTCAAAAAGTATCTGACCATGAGCAATATAACCGGGTTTATCGATTAAACCTGCAATTGTTTTTACAGTTACACTTTTTCCCGACCCTGTTTCACCAACTATACCTAACACTTCATTTTTACTCAAAGTAAAAGAAACATCCTGTACTGCTTTTACCGTTCCCTCGGCAATGTCGAAATAAGTACTGAGATTACGAACGTCGAGGATTGGTTTCTCCTGCAATTATATCACCCCGTAAATTCATTTAAACCTTTCATGAAAAAAATATCTACTGTATAATTATTACATATATAAGTCCACAATATCAAGTCATGGGTGAGAAAATGATTGTAAAAATTGCAAATGTTCTTAAAGGTAAGCGGTTTACAAAAGTATGTTTTGATAGCAACAACCTTTTTCCGGATGGAGTAGGGGGACAGCTGGGTGACAGAGGAATTATTGACGGAGAAGGGTTTGTGTTCGTTGAGCGCTCTAATAAACAAATTTGTGTTTCAGTTGATACAGAGAAAAACTTTGATATTGGTAAGAATGTTGAACTCGAAGTGGACGAGAATAGAAGATATGATATAGCTCAGCAACATACTGCACAGCATCTTTTATCAGCAATTATAAGTAAAGAGTTCAGTGCTGAAACAAAGGGATTTCAAATGGGGGAGGAGTATTCTACAATAGATATTGATTTGCCTCAATTTGAAGTTAGTCATGAAAAGATTGTGGAAAAATATTTTTTTGATGAAGTAAGACAGTGTCGTAACGTTTACAAAAAAGAATATCCCATTGAAGAAATAGACAGTTTGAATTTGAGAAAACCTGTGGATAGCAGTTTGATTGGGAAAAAAGAGAAAATTCGGATCGTTAGCATAGAAGGAATTGACAGAATTGCATGTAGCGGATTTCATGTAGATAATACAGGTGAACTTGGCTTTTTGAAGATATTGAAGGCGGAAAAGAAAAAGAGTGAGCTTACCAGATTATACTTTGTAGCAGGTTTAAGAACGTTGAAATATTTTCAAAAGGTACACCATTTAACAAAATGGATAAATAATGAACTGACCTGTGGTTTGAATGAGATTCCAGATAAGCTGAAAAAGATGGAGCAACAGATAAAAGATCTAAAAAGAAATGAAAATAAGCTACTGGATAATTTAGCCAAATTTTATGCGAAGAGAGTAAATAAAGAAAAAGGTTTATGCAAATTTTTGGATGCAGAAAAAAGCATTATTGAAAAAATCCCCAGTTACCTTGATGACAAAAGGTATGTGTTTATCGGTAAAATTGAGGAAAA
>JASMTM010000112.1:0-5359 GCA_041694295.1 Petrotogales bacterium | reverse complement strand
GTATTTGCTATTTCCTTTTCACTAAATTCGTGAACAGATCTATCTCCAGTTAACAGATATTCGTTAACACATTTAATGTTACTCAGATCAGCGTTTTTATACTTTTCAAGCACGTATATTGTGTATAGTTTTAACTGTCTTTTATCTTTTTCCTCATTGGGCTTTCCTGTTTTCCAGTCAACTATGTAAATGGTATTTTTATCTGTTTTGTAAAGGAAATCAATGATCGAGAAAACACGAACACCATTGTACTTAAACGATGGGAAGTCTTCATCAACTTCTAATATCTGGAATTCGTTATTCTTTATTCTTTTGAATACTTCCGAACCGGAAAAATTCTCTATACAGACCTCGGCTCTTTTTGTTATTTTAGAAGAATTTTGCCTTAGAAAGCTCTTATTGCCATAATATATTTCTTGAAGCATGGTGAACTCCTTAGGCCAGCGTTCCCAATCAGCTCTATTATTAATTGAATCTTTCCATGCTTCATTTAGTTTCTCCCTTATGTCTTTAATGGATAAGGCTTTTTGTATTTTCTTGTTAAGTATGGCTTTTTTGACCTCATCATGTACTGCCTGACCAAGCAATGCGTATATATTCTGCAGTTTATTTAGAAGATAGGCCTTTCTTGTAAATTCTGATGCATCTGGTTCCCAGCCTTTCCAATGAGCATAAGTTTTGAAGAAATATTTTCTTTTACACTCATCAAAGACATTTTGCTTTGATAACGACCAGGATTTTTCAGGGTAATCAAGAAACATATAAACACTTCCTGTTATTGAGTATGTATTAAGTTTATAGCAAATTTATCAGTTAATCAAATTCCAACAATATACAAGTCCATAAAAATAATATTCTCATTCCAAGCAACAAATTTTAGTTTTTTACTTAAAATGATTTAATTTTATAAATATTCTTCAATTTTTTTATTTGTTCTATTATTCTTCTTTCCCTTTCATAATTGTTTATTATTAGTATTTACAGACGCTTTCTCTCGTTTTGTTGTCATTCTTTTCTTGAATATTTTCGATTATTTTATAACTTTCTTCATTTTATGCTTGACTTTATTAAATTATAAGTGTATATTATAAATAGAGAACAACGAAATGTTTAGGAGGGGTTGAAATGTTCAAAAGAAAATTTAGAAATTACAGCAACATCGAAAGAATTATTGAGTCCCAGAAGGAAAAAGTTTATTCAGATCTCCTCATCAGTGTTAGACCTTCAGTGTAACTATCCTTATTTAAAAAGGGGGGGGGTTGCAAAATGAAAGAAAGAGAAAAGAAGATCCATTTCAAGGAAGTAGATAATATTTTGAAAACAACTAGAATTGATACGCTTAAGAGAATTCACATTTACAGGTAATAAGTAAAAGTTTAAAGGAGGATGATAATTATGAAAAGATTATATAGAGATGCTAAGGATATGGAAAGAATGATTGAACAACAGAAACTCAGAGTACTGAAGGATCTCTTTTGGAGAAGCTGAAGGGCACGCCTAGCAAAAGCACCCATTATGGGTGCTTTTTTTATTAAAAGCCATTACCAGACAGTATTTTTAAACCTACAAAAATCCCGATTGTTCTTTAAAAATTGATTTTACCAAATACGTTTGTTAATCAATTTCAACCAATTTTGTGCCTGTATAGAAATGCTTCAATATTTCCCAGTATAATTTTCCTTCAGTTGCCATTGCAGCTGCTGCAACCTGATCCATGCCTATTCCATGTCCCCAACCTGAACCATAGAACATAAAAGCTTTCAAATCACCGTTTTCATAGTGTGGTCTGATCCAGAATCGTGTACTCTTTATATCTCCAAGACGATATCTACTTGCTTTAATTGTTGTTTTACTCCCGTCGCTCGTTTCAACATAGAGTTCAACAACGCTTCCAGCAGATGATCGTTCTTTGGGATAAAGTTTTGTGATATTTTCAATTCCATATCTTTCCTCGATTATTTCCACTGGAACCATAACCTGCCATCTGTAGTTACTCATTGAGGTATAACTCTCGTTAGCAGAAAAAGATTCAGGTTGATCATGCAACCAGTTTTTCAGAGCCAGAGGACTATCCGGAAACTCTGAAGATTCTATTTCAGTTGTTACGCTTTTCAAATAAGGAACTTCAGTCCCCCAAATTTCATTACTGTTTTCAGTAAAACCTCCACTATTAGTTGTATAAACAGCAACGATGGGTTTATCATTATATGTAAGAATCTCGTTTGTAGTCTCTCTGACAGCTACTGTCGTTCTATCATGCTCGTTGGAAATTCCTTTATACACCGTACAGTGGTTGCTGGAACACAAATCAAATCCATCTTTTGAGTGTCTTTCTTTGTTAGCAAGCACATACGATCTCGCTGCCACCGCCTGTGCCTTCAAAGCGTTCATTGGCCAGTAAGCTGGCATCTCTGAAGGAACAACAGAAAGTAAGTACTCTTCAAGACCTACTAAATTAACCAGTGTTAATCCTTCATCGTCAGCAAAAACTTCGATTTCTCCGCGATACTGACGATCTTCATAATAATTGGTAGCGTATTCTACGTTGTGAACGTAGATCGGTTCATAGCTCAAAGGAGATATTGTTACGGGACCATCAGGTTCAAAACTTATTTCACCAGCTTCAACCGTGTATGTACCGTCTGCAGAAGTAATGGTTATGAGTTCCGCCTCTTCACCTATATACAAAACTTCATTTTCTATTGAAAGAGCAAACGCCGAACCAATCTGCATAGCTAATTTATCCTGCCCCGTCATGATACCGATTCGCATTTGCTGCCCTTTATCTTCCAGAGGCCATATATCATAAAAAGCTATGTCTGTATCAATGGGCGGTCTTTCAAATTCTCTTTTAACTACCACAAATTGTTCCGGATATTCCTTTCTAAAATTTTCCATCATCAAATTGAGTTCACCATCAGAAGGGTTGTCTGCTGAAGCCTTTTTTGCGTATCTTATAGCTTGTTCGATTTCACCTATTTCTAGATAAGCTTTTGACAACGATTTTTCTACACCCATGAGCGATCCATTTTTAGATAAAGCAATTTCATATTTTTCGATGGCCAGTTTATACTCTTTCAACTTAAAGAGTGAATCCCCAAGTTTTTTGTAACCGAGAGCGTAGTGTTCATCGTACTCAACACATTTTTCGTAATAATTTTTAGCTTCAATATAAAAACCATTTTCGTATGCTATTTCTCCCAGATAAAAGGCAGCATCTCTCGAAAGCGTTGATGGAGTTTTTTCACTGCTGAGTGCTATTTCCAACTTTTCCATGGCCCATCTATCCATGTCAAGACTGAAGTAAGAAATTCCAGCGTTTAACGCATACTCAGAACTTCCAGTGATCAGGAAAAGCGTTTCATACAGAGCTAAAGCCTTCCTGTATTCGCCCTGTTCTTCGTAAACAGTCGCGAGATTTTGCATTGATTCAATTGTGAATTTACCTATCAATGAAAGATATGCTTCCTTGCTTTTTTCATAATCACCGCTTTTATAGAATTCATATGCTCTGTTCAGCATTTCTTCTTCACTGTCTTGAGCAATACTCAACACGGGAAGAAGAAATAACAGAATGATGAATGTTGATATTAGCAGTTTTTTCATAATTTAACCCCCTGACCGATAATTTCAACTTAATTAAACCACCTACTTGCATTTTAACTCAAATATCGTATATATTACCTTATGGAGGTGACATTTGTGGAAGATGAGTGGTGTATCCACTATAACGATTGTCCTGTGGTAAAGGCTTATGAAAAAGGCATTATTGATGTTGATTGGCTGGATATTTATTGTAGATCGAACTGGCAGGAATGTGCTCGTATACAACTTGAAGAATCACAGGACTATGGACTGGAGTTACTTTTGCCAGATGGCTCCTTGAGGAAAGACTCAAACATATTGAAATGATTTGATGTTGAATAAACAAGCCTTTTTAAAATTATGAAATCCCCTGAGATTCACGCTTTTTAGCATCTTCCAGTATTTCCCTGGTGGCAGTGGCTCCAATTCTGCTGGCACCTGCATTTCTCATTTCAATCAGCCTATCCAGGGTTCTCACACCACCCGCAGCTTTCACCTTAACACTCTCGCTGAGAGAATCTCTCATAAGTTTTACGTCCTCTATTTCAGCACCTCCCGGACCAAATCCGGTGGATGTCTTTACGAAATCAGCATTTGCTCTCTCCGCTATCAGGCACGCCCTTTTTATCAATTCATCCGTCAAATAACAATTTTCAAGGATTACCTTAACCAGAACATCCTTTTCATGAGCCAGACTTGTAACATTTTTAATATCCTTTTCAACGTACTCATAATCCAGTGACAATAACCTTCCGATATTCAAAACCATATCCAGCTCAACCGCACCTCGCTCTATAGCACTTTCAGCCTCGTAGACTTTTGTTGGTGTAATGTTTGCACCATGAGGGAAACCAATTACGGTTGTTACCTTCACTGTCGAATTCTTTAATAAACCGCTTGCAAAATCTATATCACAGGGTCTTACGCACACTGACATCACGTCATAATTCATCGCGAGCTGGCATCCTTTTTCTATGTCTTCTCTAGTTAATTCTGGCTTCAAAAGAGAATGATCTATCATCTTGGCAATCTCTTCTACAGTCATAACGAGCCTCCTTTATGTAATTCTCTCATTCATCCTGAGACAGTATCAAAACTGAGTATGGTGCAATGTTAACCATTCCAGAACTTGGCATGTTATCGTATTCACCTTTTTCGGCTGTTATTTCGTTGCTACCAAAATCGTTAAACTCTTCATCATATTTTCTTGAATCACTGTTAAATCGAACCTTCCATATCCCATCTCCCGGAAATCCAATCTTATAATCTTCCTGTTTTTTGTGTGCAAAATTCACTATAACTACAGTGCTATCACGGGGACCAATCTTTTCCCATCTGTGAAATGCAATGATTTTATCTACATTGTTAACATGATAAACACTGACATTTTGAGAAGAAAGACCTTTTGTATTGTTATCAAGGTCTCTTCGAAGCTTGATTAAATCTTTGTGGAAATTAAGCATTCCTTCGTATTTTTCTCTCAAATTCCAGTTGATAGGTGTTTTGTCACTAAATTTATCCACATCATAGAATTCTTGCCCCTGAAATAACATGGGAACTCCAGGAGAACTGAGAACCAGAGTCGAAGCAAGTGTAGTACGCTTTTTCGCATACCAGCTTTGGGCATTGTCTGGGTTGATCCTCACCGGAAACCGGTTTCCTGTTTTTGCTACTTCATCATGTGATTCTGTGTATATGATTCGTCTGAAAGCGTCGTTGTTAAATCTGTGTCCAATTGCTTCAGCGACAGAATTCATATCTCGATCTTCATCAT
>JASMTM010000111.1:0-5322 GCA_041694295.1 Petrotogales bacterium | reverse complement strand
TCACTCTTCGTCCGAATTTTCTTCTTTTTCTGAAAGCTTTTCCTGTAATTTCTTTTCTGATTCATTATTGAAGAAATACTCTTTAGGATTTTCAGTCATTGACGAGACTTCACCAAAAAACATTCCCATTACTTCCATTAATGCTTCTTTTTCTTCTTCGGAAAAATTTTCTTCAATTTCTTTCAAAGCTTCCGTTTCATTCATTTTTTGCTTTTCGATTCTTTCAGTAATCTGTTCAAATTTCTTCTGAATTTCTTCTTTATTCATTATTATCCTCCTTTTGTAATTGTTTGGATTTTGTAAAATGTACAGAAAAGAACATGTCTATCCTTAAAATCCTTTAGTGTGTCACTTTGTATTGTTCTTATCAGGATTAGAACTAAGTTTTCTGGTTTTTCATAGTAATGATCCATTAATTCTTCTAGGTCGTAAGTTTTTTTTATCAAATTATCCATTATATATTTATATAAATTGAAAGAAAGGTCTTTAAGTTCTTCAAGATCATCAATTATTGGTTCACTCTCGAAGGATTCTCCGGAAAGCGCTCTTAAAAATAATTTGAATATCGCTCTGCAAATCGCAGTTGCTTTGCCATTACCAGAAACAAGAAAAGGGAATCGATAACTCAACAACTCAGAAGAAGAAATTCTTTCCTTGTTCAATAAAAGATACTTCAAAAATAACTCAATATGTTCTGTCTTGAAAGGTTTTTCCTTAGGTTCAATACCTTGATTTAATTTAATAACCCTTTCCGATTCTGTATACTGTGATAAGGACTTAAGCAACAGACCATAATCAATGCCTTCATCTTTAATAGCCTGTTCTTTATTGTTTGAAAAACATTCAAGTGCCTTCGTAATTGCTTTGTTCAAGATTCTGTTAAAGTAACTTAATTCTATCGAAGTAAGAACAGGTTCTATGGTATCAACAGGCTCTGCAATTTTTTTCTCCTTTTGAATGTTTTTGTGTATCTTTAACCTCTTTATCAAATCCTTTTTTTGATCATCAGGAAGATATTCTAATGCTTTTTCAGCTTCTTCGAAGTTACCATTTAGTCTAAAACACTCACTAAGCGCAAAATAAGCCTTCGAATCATCTCCGTTTTGAAGATATTTTTGCAGTAAATCAATGGCACGTTCGATGAAGCCTCTTTTTTTGTTTATCAGTGCGAGTTCGTAAAGAATGAAATAGCCCTCTTTGTTTAGTTCCCAGGCATTTTCCAGATCTATTTGTGATTTCTTAAGCTTTCCCAGTCTCATTCTAGAAAAGGCTCTGTTATAAAATAATTCCCATCGCTTTTCTTTTTTTATGGCTTGCGAAAAAATGTTTTCAGCTTTCTCGTACTGCTGTTTTTCATTAAATAATACTCCCTTTCTAAGCAGTGCATCAGTTATAACGGGCGAAGAAAAAGGAATTTTTTCAAGTATTTCCATTGCAGGTTCAATTAATCCTGAAGCCATATAGGAATCAACAATGCCAATATAAGGCAGATGGAATTCTCCTTCAGATAATTCTACTGCTTTCAGGTAGAATGCTGCAGCATCTTCATATTCTTTTTTTGAATAAAGGACATTACCCAGTTCATGATAACCGATAGCAAATGCTTGATTCATTGCTGTTGATTTTCTTAGGTTAAGTTCAGCAGCATCCAGACTGTTTTGTTTCTTCAGTAAAATTCCCCGATAGAAATAGTATCTATAATCCAATTTGACTTCTTTTGCTTTGTTAAGCCATGACTCTGCTTTTTCGTATTGGCCTTTATTTAAAGCTCTTTTAAAAGCTTCATAATAGTGGAACACAAGGTACGAAGAGTAATAACCATCTTTTTTTGTCACCTTATACTGTGCTTCAAGACCCCTAATGATAATATCCGGATCAATTCTGTCTTTGTCAACAATGGAAGGGAAGTCTTCAATTCTAACGGGAAGCTTTACAGGAAGGTTTTGTATTTTTGCTTTTTCCGGTTTGAGGGGCAAATAAACAATTACATTTTTGGACTCCACAAAACACCTCCATATGTTTGGCTATTTGCCAGTGTTATTTACATATAGTATAATACGAAAAGAATGTTCATGCACTCGGGAGGTAATAGTTATGGTTATACTTTCGTATGTTTTGGTTGTGCTTCATGTAATTATCAGTGTAGCTCTTACTGTTGTCGTTTTCAATCAGATGTCAAAGGCCTCTGAACTGGGAGCTGGATTTGGTGGTGGTGCAAGCCATACGATGTTTGGTAGAAAAAAGGGTCTGGATACAATGGGCAAAATCACTGTTGCACTGGCAATAGCTTTTGTTGTTAATGGTGTTTTATTAAGTGTTATCATGTCTAATCTTATGAAGGGTTAGGTGAAGCTTTTTGCAGTCTGGGGAAGATCAGTACTCGACGTTAAGCAATAACATAGTAACACTTATAACAAAAGAGGAACTCCTTGAAAAGCTTGAACTGAATAGACCTTTGAAAATTAAACTGGGTGTAGATCCTTCGAGGCCAGATCTACACCTTGGTCACGCCGTGGTTCTAAAGAAATTGAGAGAATTTCAGGAACTTGGCCACAAGGTAATCCTTATTATTGGTGATTTTACAGCAAGAATAGGAGATCCAAGTGGAAGATCAAAGACAAGACCCATGCTTTCTAAGGAAGAAACCAAAGATAATGCCAGGACTTATACTTCACAGGCTTATAAAATACTCGATAAAGACAAAACAGAGTTAAGATTTAATTCAGAATGGCTTGATCCTCTTTCTTTTGAAGATGTTCTTAAGCTTTCAGGTAAATATACTGTTGCACGAATGCTGGAACGAAATGATTTTTCAAAGAGATATAATAACAATGAACCAATAAGTGTCTCTGAGTTTCTTTATCCATTAGCGCAGGCTTACGATTCTGTGATAGTGAAAGCTGATGTTGAAATCGGCGGAGAAGATCAGCTATTTAATTTTATCGTCGCAAGGAAAATACAGGAAGAATATGGACAAAAACCTCAGTGTATTATGACATTGCCATTAATAGAGGGTACCGATGGACATCTGAAAATGTCCAAGAGTTACGATAATTATATTGCTTTCGAGGATACGCCTGATGACAAATACGGGAAAGTAATGTCCATTCCAGACAGTTTAATCATCAAGTATATGCGTTTATTGACAGATTTCTCAGAGGAATATATAAAAGAAATTGAGGAAAAGATTAAAGAAAAGGGTATAAATCCAAGAGATGTAAAGATGAAGCTGGCGTACGAGATTGTTTCATTTTTTCATGGTGAAAAAACAGCAAAGGAAGCTCAGAATAATTTTATAAGTGTATTTCGAAGGAAAAGAGTTCCTGAAAATATGCCAGTGATAGAGTTAAAGAATGATATAATAAACATAATAGATCTTATGGTAGATTACACAAATATTCAGTCACGAAGTGAAGCAAAACGTTTAGTGATGCAAAATGGAGTGAAGTACAATAACGAGACAGTTTCTGATATTAACACTGAAATAAAGATTTCAGACGGCGATATTTTACGTATTGGTAAACGCAGGTTTTTCAGATTGAAGAAAATCGTGTAAACTCTTGAATACAGATACGATTTTCCTGTATAATAAACTTGTGTAATAATTTACTAAAAAGATTCATTTGACATTTTGAAAGGGGGTAGGTTTCATGAAGAAATATGTTGTGTTAGTTTTCCTGGCCCTGGTGATGTCCGCTTTTGCTTTAGCAGTAAGCTATTCGGATGTTCCGGAGGATCACTGGGCATATGATGCAGTTATGAAAACCACTTCTGCTGGATTGTTGAAGGGTTTCCCGGATGAAACATTCCAGGGAAAAGAGGTAGTATCAAGATATCAGCTAGCAGAAGTACTCAGCAAGACTTTAGATTATGTTGACACAGGCGATCAAAAAGCACAGGAGATCGTTTTTGCTCTAACGAAGAAAGTTGCCAGTCTTTCACTTGAAATCTCTGATTCTAAAAAAGCAGTTGCAGATGTTAATAATGATATTGATGGTCTGATGGACAGAGTTGGTACACTTGAGACGGATATGGATGTTGTTTTTGATCAGGTAGATTCAAATGTATTCAATATTATGGAGATCGAAAATAAGGTATCCGATCTTGAAAAAGACATGGGTGGCTTTCTCACAGCTGATGATTTCGAATACATGGAAAATGCAATTGACAAAATCAGCAGTGATCTATTCGCTATCAAGCTTTCCAAAGCAGATGCTAAAACAGTAGATATGCTCGAAGAGAACTTTGCGAATCTTGAAGAAAAAATGGCTGAAATTGAAGGAAAAACTGATGCTTTTGTAACATCTGAACAAATGTCCCAGAAGATTGATTTCCTTTACAAGAAGATAGGTCTTACAGAAAACAAACTTGATGAAAAGATAGCTGGATTGGAAGCTGAGTTATCGGGAGTAAAAGAGGGTGTAGTAGGTCCAGCATTTGATCAAATCAACAAAAATGTATCCGATATAACCAGTATTAAAGAAGAAATCGGGATGATAAATGCTGATATTGATGAACTCAGTGGTACATACAATACAAAAATTAGCAGTATTGAAAAATCACTATCAGATTTGCAAATAACAACGAAGTTTATTGGTCAGGCCGTAGCTAATCTGGGAAATAAGTACGTAACAAAAGAAGAAATGGATGCTTTTGAAGGCAAACTAGATGTAGTTTATGATCAAATTGACTCGAATATATTTGATATCATTGGCCTTGAAGATGAAGTTAATAGCATCAAAGAAAACTATGTAACTGTAGAAGAATTTGAAGCTGCAAAGGCAGAATATGATGAAATGTTTGAGGTTACCTATGACCAGATTGATTCAAATGTTTTTGATATTTTAGATCTTGAAAGATCAATCGAAGATATCAAAGAGAATTATGTCAGCACTGAAGACTTTGAGTATGTAGAGAATGTCACAGACAAACTCAGCAGTGACCTTTTTGCAGTTAAGTTATCTAAAGCTGACGCCAAAGATTTAAAGAGCCTGGAAGAAAAAGTTGGCACACTTGAAAGTGATGTAAATGAAAAAGAGGAATCTGTAAAATCTGATAATGAAGAAGCAGTGAAAAAGGTTGACGAAAAAGTCGAAAAAGCCAGCAAAACAGCTAACAGCTCCTTGTGGATCGGTCTCGCAGGTCTTGCTGTTGGTATAGCTGCGCTGATTATTGGACTGCAGTAATTGTAATAATTAGTATTAGTACAAAGCGCTCAGTCGTTTGGTTTTGGCGAGTTCTTTGTGCTAGAATTTAAGATAGTACGTAATTAATATTTTTACCACAAAAATCTCTTGAAGGGGGTAAGTGCATATGAAAAAG
>JASMTM010000110.1:0-11653 GCA_041694295.1 Petrotogales bacterium | reverse complement strand
TGATTTATTGTATTCGCGATTTCGCTTCCAGCTGCCGTTGGCGTTTCCCTTGATATAGTAGCTACAAGATCGAGCAGGGATTTATCCTCGGTATGTCCTATACCTACGAGAACAGGAATTTTTGAATTTATCACCGCTCTTGCAAGTTTTTCGTCTTCAAGGTAGAGCAGTCCACCCTGACCACCGCCACCCCTGACAATGACAATTAAATCGTAATCAATTTCATTGGCTCTCGTTATTGCTTCAGTCATCTGTTCCGCTGAAGCAGTACTCTCTACGCTAACGGGGTAAAGCAAAAATTCTGGTAAAACCACACTTCTGTAAATGTTATGAAATAGATCGCTTATCCCTCTGGTGTTGGGAGAGCCTATTATGGCAAGTTTAAGTGGCGGATTTTCAAGATCTATTAAAGATTCTGTTTGTTTAACAGGAAAAAGTCCTTCTTTTTCAAGTTTGCTCAATATGTGTTTTCTTCGCTGTTCGATCGCACCTTTTCCGGAAGGTAGTATTTCAATTAACTCTATGACATAGCGATTCTGCGTTACCCTGAATCTCAAAAACCCTCTTACCATGTATTCCTGCCCTTCCATTTCAGAGGGTTGATCAATTCCAAGGTTTTCCAGTACACCCGCTGCGTTTTCTATCTGACAGCTTATCTGATAGTTAAAACTGCTTCCGTAGAAGCTCTTTACTGTTTCAACAACTTCCAGGTAAAGTTTTCCATAGCCTTCCCGGGCATTTCTTATCTCTCCTGAAAGCTGCACATCTTCTTTGAAAGCTTCTTCCGAAATATCTCTGATTGTCTTCATGAGTTCCGCTACACCGGTAAATTGTAAACTCATTTAATACCCCCTTAAACGATGGTATCACATGAGAATAAAATAATGTTGTAAAATATACAGAGAGGTGGAGGTGTATATATGTTTAGAGTAATGTACAAATCAAAAATTCACAGAGCACGAATTACACAAAAAGAGCTTTATTATGAGGGCAGTATTACTATAGATGAAAATCTTATGGAATTAGCCGGCATAAGAGAAAATGAAATGGTTCAAGTTGTTAACCTTGAGAACGGTTCTCGTTTTGAAACCTACGTTATTAAAGGAAAATACGGTTCGGGAATTATCGGGCTGAACGGTCCCGCAGCAAGACAGGGTGAGCTAGGAGATGAAATTATTATAATTTCCTATGGGATTTTCAGTGAAGAAGAAATAGAAAAACCCAGGGTAGTTCACGTCGATGAGAACAACAAACCTGTAAAATGAGTATTCTGGGTATTGTCGTTGAATACAACCCCTTTCATAATGGACATGCTTACCACCTAAAACAATCCAGAAAAACAACAAATCCTGAATTGACTGTCGCTGTTATGAGTGGAAACTTCGTTCAGCGTGGTGAACCTGCAATCATAGAAAAATTTGCAAGAACAGAGATGGCACTTAAAGCTGGTGTTGATCTTGTCATTCAACTACCACTAGTCTACTCCATTCAGGATGCAGGAGGATTTGCAAGGGGTGCGGTGTGGCTACTTGATTATCTCGGTGTCACGGACATGGTTTTTGGTAGCGAATCGGGCAATCTCGACTTACTGAACGAAGTAGCTTCTGTACTGGTTGAAGAACCAGAAGAATATCTTGTATTACTAAGAAAATATCTTGATGAAGGTTTTTCATTTCCAAATGCGAGAAAGTTTGCCATTAGAGACTACCTAACGGGAAATGATGATAACCGTGCCATGTCAATTGAAGAAATTGGCAGTTCAAACAATATCCTTGGACTGGAATACATACGCTCATTAAAGGAACTTAAAAGCAAAATAAAACCACATCTTATCAAAAGAATCGGAGCGCATTATCATGATGAAAAGCATTATGAAACATACTCAAGCGCCACCGCTATCAGAAAGTGCGTAATAAAAGAAGATTGGGAGAAGGTAAAATCTGGCGTTCCCGATTATTCTTACCAGATAATACACAGAGAACTGGCGAATGGCAAAGGGCCTGTTTCGATCGAATGCATGGAAAGCTTTCTTTTACCATTTTTGAGAACGTTTGATCGGGATGAAATGAAAAAATACTATGGCTTCGTTGAAGGTCTTGATGCTCGTTTTAAAGAATGCGCTTCCAACTGCGCAACAATCAACGAGTTCTTCAGCTGTGTAAAGGCAAAACGATTCACCTACACCCGGATTAAAAGGCTTTTACTGAATCTGGTATTTCATATAAAAGATGAATTAATCAAAAAAAGCTATGATGAAGGACCTCAGTACATTCGAATCCTTGGCTTCAACGAAAAGGGAAGAGATTACCTATCTGAGATCAAAAAAGAGCTCAGGATTCCATTACTCACGACGCCTTCTCGTTGGGCAAAGGTTCTCAAATCATCTGAAAAATTCGGAGAAATAGATGCCGATCTCTTTTTTAAACAGTTCATGCTCGATATAAAAGAAACGGAAATTCATTCATCTTTCTACAAAGACAAAACGCTTATTCGAGAGACCTCAGAACTTAAGAGTCGTCCTGTATATATGAGGAGTTGATTTTATTAAAAAATACATTGATGTGGCAATATCCAACAGCCCACTTCTTGATACGTTCACATATCATACCGAAATGGAACTTCTACCCGGTGAAAGGGTCATGGTCAACTTTGCCGCAAGGAATACCATTGGTTACGTTATCGATATCGATGTAGAAAAACCATCATTCAAAACAAAGGCGGTAATGAAGAAAATCGATAACAGGCGCTTTTTAAGTGATGAAGATGTAAAGCTTGCTAAAAGAGCAATTGATGAATTCCTGGCACCTCCGGGTAAAATATTTGATCTTTTTTTCCCACCCGGGAAATTTTTAAAGACAAAAACATTTGTTATACCTAAAGAAGAAAGTTTACCTTTTGATAAACCAATGTCCCTTGAAAAGGCATATGAAAAATATGGTAAGGAACAGATCAAAAAATGGAAAGACAGTAAAAAAGTCAAATTATCCCACAGCTTCGAAAAAAAGATAACAAAAACGAAGAAAAGAGAAAAAGTGGTCAGACTCAGCGCGAGCCTTTCTGAAATTGAACGTTCTAATCTGACTGATTTGCAGAAGAAAGTCGTTGACCATTTGTTTGGAATAACAAAGGAAACCCCGAAAAACATTGAAGACAAACTGAATTTGAAGAGTCGATCACCTATAAACACATTACTTAAGAAAGGGTTAATTGAAGAAACAGAAACTGATTCACCCGATGAATGGGAGATAGCTCCTGTAGAAAAATTGAACAAAGAGCAAACAAAGATAAAAAAAAGAATACTTGAAAACCCCGATATTCCCCACCTTATTCATGGTTTTACCGGAACGGGCAAAACTGAGGTCTATTTCAAGGTAATGGAATATTACCTAAACAAAGGCAAAAGCGCTTTGTATATGGTTCCTGAGGTTGCGCTTACACCGCAGTTACTCGCAAGAATCAGGGGGACATTTCCGGGGAGAGAAGTCAGACAGTATCACAGTTATCTAACCCCTTCGGTGCGAAGAAATGTCTGGCTGGACGCATTTGAAGGCAATATAGATATTCTTGTGGGAACGAGGAGTTCGTTATGGGTACCCATGAAGAATACGGGAATAATCGTTGTTGACGAAGAACATGATAGCAGTTTCTATCAGCACATCCCTCCTCATTACAACGCAGTTGATGTTGCGCTTTTTAAAAGCAATATTCTCAATATTCCCATTATACTTGGCTCTGCCACACCAAGGATAACCCATTACTACATGGCAAATAACAAGTCAATGCTGTTGCACGAGCTTAAAGAACGTCCGGTGGGAAGAATGCCCGAGCTGGAAATTATTGACATGACAGAGGAAAAGGACAATTACCTACTGTCTTCCAAGGCTAAAACGTCAATAAAGGAAACACTCGAAAAGGGAAATCAGGTCTTTGCTTTTGTGAACCGAAAAGGATTTTCCAATTACATTGTGTGTATGGACTGTGGTCATGTCGTTCATTGTCCCAACTGCGATATCTCAATGACATACCACAAAAAGGACGGAATTGTTAAATGCCATTACTGCGGGTATAAAACACTTCCGCCAACAAGATGTGAACAATGTGGCTCAAAATTCCTTTCTGCCAGGGGTTTTGGCACTGAGCGTATTGAACATGAGTTACAAAAGGAGTATCCCGATTACAACATAATGAGAATGGATAGGGAAACCATTTCCAATCCCACTGAATATGAAAAAGCACTAAGAAAAATAGAAAGCGGAAAAGCGCAGATAATAGTTGGAACTAAAATGATTTCAAAGGGTCTTGATTTTCCCGATGTGGGACTGGTAATCGTCGTTGATACGGACCGTCTCATAAACCTCCCCAGTTATGATTCAACAGAAAATGCATTCCAGGTCATCTCTCAGGTCTCAGGCCGGTCAGGTCGGGGCACCATGGGAAAATCTCTTATTCAAACATTCAACCCCGGACACAGGGTAATAAAATTGTCCATATCCAATGACTTCAAATCCTTTTATGAATCAGAACTTCCCATCAGAAATGAACTCGAATATCCTCCTTTCTCAAAATTGGTAGAGCTGGTTATTGAAGAACAAACAGAAAGAAAATGTCAGCAAAATACTGGTAGATTGCATAGCATGATCAAAGAACACTTTGACGATGGCTATGGAGAACTTTTGCCCCCTGTAGTACCTGTGATAAAAAAGCTTTCAAATCGCTACAGAAGGAAGATTTACATTAAGCTTAAAGAGAAGAGATTTTTGAGAACATTAAAGGATATAATCATAAAGTCAAATATCAATGTAGACGTCCTTATCGATAATATAGGTAGCTTACTGTAAATCATATGTTTATCCATTGAAGTAACAGTATCATGTAAATAAAAAAGCGGGATATCACATCCCGCTTTTTCTCTCAATTATTTTAAAAAATTATTAATTATAAACAAAATGTTATCTCTTCATTTCTCCTGCAAAATGACATGCTACCTTATGACCATCTTCCATTTCTACTAAAGGTGGTTCTTCCTTGGAACAAATTTCTTTGGCTATGGGACAGCGTGTATGGAATCGACAGCCCGAAGGTGGATTGATAGGACTTGGCACGTCTCCTTTAAGCACTATTCGTTTGCTCTTCTTTTCAGGATCTGGTATCGGAATTGCCGACATCAGTGAAACCGTGTAGGGATGCAATGGTTTCGCAAAAATATCATCTTTTGAAGCCAGTTCCACAATTTTTCCGAGATACATTACTGCGATTCTATCACTGACATGTCTTATAACTGCCAGGTCATGAGCAATAAACAGGAAAGTCAAGCCAAATCGCTCCTGAAGGTCATTAAGAATATTCAAAACCTGTGCCTGAATTGAAACGTCAAGCGCTGAAACGGCCTCATCAGCAACGATAATATCAGGATTCAACACCAGAGCTCTTGCTATTCCGATTCTCTGTCTCTGTCCACCACTGAATTCATGTGGGAAGCGTGACATATGCTCGGAGGAAAGTCCAACTGTTTTCAAAAGATCAGCAGCCTTCTTCAACGCCTCTTTCCTTGTCGCCAGTTTATGTATAATGGCACCTTCCGCGATAATGTTCTTGACTCTCATTCTTGGGTTTAATGATGAATATGGATCCTGAAATATGATCTGAGCTTCTCTTCTGAAAGCCTTCCTCTTTTCTTCCCTTTTGGACATCATTTCTTTCATAAAATCCGAACTGGAACCATTATGTTTTTCGAAATACTGCCTTGCAATCTTTTTATCAAATTCATTTTCAAGGCTCTCTATTGCTGAATTAACCGAACCAGCTTTTTCTTTAAGGTCATTAAATCTGTTCACATACGTTTCCTTTAAATATTTGCGTGCCCTAAAAAAGGGCATGAAATAATATGTTGTGTCTTTTCCTTCGATGATTATTCGACCGGATGTTGTTTCGTGTAACCTTAAAAGTGTCATCCCGACAGTTGTTTTTCCACAACCTGATTCTCCAACCAGTCCGAGTGTTTCTCTTGGATATATTTCAAAACTGACATCATCTACAGCTTTTACATAATCCACTACGCGTCTAAATACACCGGCTCTTACAGGAAAATACTTCACGAGGTTTTCTACCTGAAGTAAAGGTTTGCTCCTATCTCTGCCCATTTTGAGCTCCGTTCTTTTGTCTTCTGTCATGCACTTTCACCTTCTCTGATCCTTTTGATTTCTTCGAGTAGTTTATCTATGTGCCAGCACGCAGCAAAATGCTTTTCTTCAACTTCTTCAAGAGGTGGTTCTTCAGTTTTACATTTATCGGTAGCGAAGGGGCAGCGTGTATTGAATCTGCATCCTTCAGGAAAGTCTAGAGGATCGGGGACTACACCGGGAATATTATAAAGTTTTTCTTTTTCTTCATCGAGACGCGGTATTGCATTCATAAGTCCCCAGCTATATGGGTGTCTCGGTTCTTTGAAAAGTGTATGAACATCCGCATATTCTACAACTTTTCCCGCATACATTACAACCACTCTGTCCGTTACTTCTGCTATAACACCAAGGTCATGGGTGATCATTATAATTGACATTCCATATTCATCCTGAAGTTCCTTCATCAACTCAAGAATCTGAGCCTGAATTGTAACGTCAAGAGCTGTTGTTGGCTCATCAGCAAACAACAATTTGGGATTACAAGAAAGAGACATAGCAATCATGGCTCTCTGTCTCATGCCACCTGATAGCTCATGAGGATATTCGTCAATCCTTTTCTCAGGTTCAGGAATGCCAACCTTTCGTAACATATCAGTTGCAAGTTCTCTGGCTTTTTTCTCGTTTACGTCCTGATGAAGTAAAATGGCTTCCATGATCTGATCTCCCACCGTATAGACAGGGTTCAAAGCAGTCATAGGTTCCTGAAAAATCATTGCCATTTCATTGCCTCGAAGTGTTCTCATTTTATTCTCAGGTGTTGCTAAAACATCCATATCATCAAATTCAATTTCTCCACCTGCAATTTCTCCCTTTTCATCAAGCAGTCTCATTATGGATAGTGCGGTGACACTTTTGCCACAACCAGATTCTCCGACTATTCCAAGGGTTTCGCCGGGATACACTTCGAAACTTACTCCATCAACCGCCTTTACAATACCATCTTCAGTATGGAAATATGTTCTCAATTCTTTTACACTAAGTAGCGGTTTTTTATTATTGTTATTATTATTCACTACAAAACCCCCTTACGTTCTCATTCTCGGGTCAAAGATGTCTCTTAACGCATCTCCAACAAGGTTCCAGGCCAGTACAAATAGTACCATTGCCGTACCGGGGAATACTATGGAAAACCATGCCTGATCCAGCATTGTCATCCAGTTTCTCGCGTAACTCAGTATTGTACCCCAGTCAGCGTATCCAGGTTCTGCTCCAACTCCCAAAAAGCTCAATGCTGCTGCTGTAATAACGTAGTTTCCCATTCTCATAGATAACTGTACCACAACCGGAAAAATCGTATTAGGGAGAATATGCTTGATTATTATCAAACCATCTTTTTGACCCAGAGCCTTCGCAGCAAGGACATACTGTTCTTCTCTTGCCTGTAAAATATTCCCTCTTATAAGACGGGCAGAAGACATCCAGCCAAAAGCAATTAACGCTATCATAACATTGTTTAATCCCTTTCCCAGTATGGTCGTCAAAACCATGGCTGCAACAAGAAATGGTATAGAAAGGAATATATCGGTTATTCTCATTAATATTTCATCAACAATACCACCAAAATAGGCTGCAATAGAACCTACAACTACACCAATGAAGGTTGCACTTAAACCAACAATCAAGCCCAACCTAAAAGCTGTTCTGGTGCCCCATATAACGCCATAAAAAACATCTCTTCCACCAATAACTCCAAAGGGATGTTCTTCATCCGGTGGCTGAGGAGATGATGACCAGGATACACGAGGTATTTGATAATTATCTCCAAATTCATTAACTCCAGCTATTTGAGGAGCAAAAATAGCCACTCCAATAAAGAAGAGCAACAAAATTGCTCCCATAACAGCTGTGGGGTTTGTCCAGAATTTCTTCATCATTTTCCTAAAATCACTTTTTCTTTTTCTTTCAGCCATTCAAATCTCCCCCCTCAGCGTAACCTTATTCTAGGATCTATAACCGCGTAACTGACATCGACAATCAAATTGCCAATAACTAGCACAAAGGAATAAACAAGCGCAGCACCGATAATCGACCAGTAATCCAGTTGCTGGGCAGCCTGAGCAATAAACCTTCCTATACCGGATCTAACAAACACCGTCTCAACGATGACCGTTCCGGCTAACAAACCAATAATTGTCATTCCAGCAACAGTAACAACAGGTATCAAAGCATTCCTTCTTGCATGTTTATTTATGACGATCCTTTCAGGTACACCTTTTGCTCTTGCTGTTCTAATGTAATCTTTTCTTAAAACCTCAAGCATACTTGATCGGGTTATCCTCAAAAGGTAAGCCCACCACAGGAATGAAATTGTTGCTATTGGCAAAATTAAGTGCTTCAATCCATCAAGAAATATATCAAGCCTACCGTTTATCAAAGCATCTATGGTTATCATATGTGTTACATTATTCCAGTTTGGGTCACTCATTATTCTATCAAATCCTAAACTCACCATACCTGGCCCTACCCAATCCAGGCGAGCATAGAAAAACCAGAGTAAAAACAACCCAAGAACGAAGTCAGGTAGGGACCAACCAATCAATGCGACCACTCGAATAAATTGATCAAGGAATTTATTCTGGTGGATCGCTGACGTCACCCCGAGCCAGATCGCCACCAGTACTACGGGTATTAGTGCATACAATGCAAGTTCAAGAGTATATGGAAAACGTGTCGCAATTGCTTCGGAAACAGGTACTTTCCCAACCAGGGAATATCCCCAATCACCATGTAACAAATTCCATAACCATTTTCCGTACATCACAGGCATTGGTTGATCAAGACCATATTTTTTTATGATTCGTTCTTTTGCATCAGGACTTTTTAAGGCTTCAGGACTTTTTATATAAGAACCTAAAAGCTTATCTGGTCCCAAAGACCAGATCATTGCAAAAATAATAAGTGTTACACCTATCAAAATCAAAGGTAAAATTAAAAGGCGCCTTATGATATAGGCAGTCACTTACATATCACCCCTTTGGATTAAATTGAATATATTTGTGAACTAAAATGATTATAACGCAAACTTTATTTTAAAAAAAGAGGACGGGTTTTAAAACCCGTCCTCTGTATGTTATTAAAACTAAACAACTAATTATTCTTCAGCTTTATCCAGTACGTAGTACCAGGGCCCGGATCTCAGTGAATGAGGATACCAACCTTTTACCCATGTTCGTTCCACATGGAATCCTGTTGGGTTGTACAGCGGGATAGTAAGGGCCTGTTCGATAGCAATTTCCTGAATTTCAAGGTACAATTCTTTTCGTTTCTCAGGATCCGGAGTCTTAACTGCTTCTTCTATAAGTGGATCAAGGTTCTCTCTTGCAAATTCTTTAAATGGTTCACCATATGTTTGACCAAATGTACCATAACTGGCATAGTATGTTGCTATGAAGTTATGTGGGTCAGCATAATCTGCCAGCCAACCAAGTGTGTAAGCAGGTTGCAATCCGTTAAGTGAAGCTGCCAGGAATGTTGGCCACTGCACACCATTTACGTTGACTTTGAACTTTGGATTGATCTGTTCAATGTAGAATTTGAGCATTTCACATACTGTTTGCCTGATATCGTTACCTGTATTGTAAAGCAGTGTGATTTCAAAACCATTCTCCCAGACTTTTCCATCAAAAGCTTTCTTAAATTCCTCTGTTGCTTTTTTCAGGCTAAATTCTGGAACAGGTAGTTCTTCACTGTATCCAAGATATCCAATCGGAAGATCTGTTGGAATTGGATCACCAAGACCATAAAGAACCTCATTGATAAACACTTCAGCATTGTAGCAATGTCTGAATGCTCTTCTTACGTGAATGTCGCCAAAGAAATCTTTTGGAATACCGTTTCCATCAAGTTTACCGCTTCCAAGATATTCACTATCTTCTGCAACTTCCCAGTTCATAAAGAAAGTTGTTGTCTGTGCAGCAGGATAACCTTCGATAACTCTAACACCTTCAAGATCTATAACCTGATCCCTGTACTGTACTGGGACATAAACAATGTCAGCATCTCCGGCTTCGAGCATGGATTTTCTTGTGGAGTATTCATCAACACCCCAAATAACAACGTTCTTGAGAGGAGCCTGTCCCATCCAGTAGTCATCGAATCTTTCGAGCGTTACTCTTTGTTGCGTTCGATCCCAATTAACTACCTTGTACGCACCTGAACCTGCATCCTGGGTATGAAGAACCGTATCACCCTGTGATGGATCATGGTATTTCCACCAGCCAGAAGGGTTACCGTCCCAACCACCAAGTTCTGCTACATATTGAGAATCAACAATTGCTGACCAACCAGCATAATGTGCAATAATCTGCATGAACGGTGCGAATGGACCCTTCATGTTGAATACAACATTGTTCCCATCTACTTCGACAAGCGGATCGATGACTTCGTTGAAGAAAGCAACAAGTTTGTTTGCTGCTTCATCACTTACTGCCTCTTTATTTTCGTCAACTGCATCTGAATAAGCCATTCCACTGTAATCTTTGAACCATGTTTCTATAGAGCTGTAATCCCCACCTGAAAGAGCTTCTATTATCATCCACTGTGGTCCTCCAGCTCTATCCTGCACCATCCCTCTTTCGAAGGAATACTCAACGTCATAAGGTGTTAGTTCATTCCCTGAATGGAATTTTATTCCCTCTCTTATAGGGAATATGTAGGTGGCACCTCCATCTTTAATAAGCCCATTTTCAAGAGTAGGTACCTCTGTTGCGATCATTGGAAGGAAATCTGTTAATGATTCTCCATCGTACCTTATAAGGTTATCGTAAGCATTCAAAACAACCTCACCGCTGGCTGTGTCATACATCCAGTGTGGGTCAAGTGTTTCTGGTTCACCAATAGTCAAACTAATGAACGTATCTGGATTTTTCACTTCGGCAAAAGCCCAAATTGCGACAAATACCGTAAGTAATACTAAAAATACCTTTTTCACAAAAACACCCCCTTAGCAAAGATAAATTGTAATTAAAGTCACACAAAATATTATAACCTATATCTTTGAAAATTCAAAATGGTTCCACGTTCACGTTACCCAAATTCTGTGCTTAATAGCAAAAACGAGAAACTTGACAAGCACAAAACACGGTGATAGAATTCTCTTTGTTGGGTGCGTAGCTCAGTGGGAGAGCGCTTCCTTGACGAGGAAGAAGCCGTAGGTTCAATCCCTACCGCACCCACCAGTGGAGGAGAATTGTTCTCCTCCATTTTGCTTTATTCATAAATAAACGTATAGATCTTGAAAGGTTCGTACTCAATTTCTATTTTTTGCTTTTCCAAGAATAGTTCTTCTTTCTTTTCTTCAAGAATATTTGATTTCCAGACTTTTTTATACTCAAAATCATTTAATTTAATATTAACTCTTCCCCTTTTTCCTGTTATTTCACCAATACGCAGGATTATTCCTCCGTGTTTTCCATGTTTTAAAGCAAGTACTTTGAAATTCTCTTCACTTATATTCACTAAACTTTTTTCAG
>JASMTM010000109.1:0-3288 GCA_041694295.1 Petrotogales bacterium | reverse complement strand
AGAGAAATCGACACATTAATGATAGAATTAGATGGAACTGACAACAAAGGTAAATTAGGTGCAAACGCAATATTGGCTGTTTCATTGGCTGTTGCTAAAGCTGCAGCAGAAACCGCTTCACTACCACTGTACAAGTACATTGGCGGATGCAACTCCTATGTAATGCCTACACCAATGATGAATGTTTTAAACGGTGGAGAACATGCTGGAAACGCTTTAGATTTCCAAGAGTTCATGATAATGCCGGTTGGTGCAGATAGTATTGCAGAAGCCATAAGAATGTGTGCAGAAACATACCAAACATTGAAAAAAGTTATTTCAGAAAAATATGGAAAAGATGCGGTCAATATTGGGGATGAAGGAGGATTTGCACCACCAATTAATGACATAAGAGAAGCTTTAGATTTACTATCTAACAGCGTTAAAAAGGCAGGTTATGAAAACGAAATAGTATTTGCACTTGACTGTGCAGCAAGTGAATTCTACAGTGAAAAAGATGGGGCATACATAATAAACGGGGAAAAAGTACCTCAAGAAAAATTAATCGAGCTCTACAAGGAATTAATAGATGAATATCCAATAGTTTCAATTGAAGACCCACTTTATGAGGAAGATTTTGAAGGATTTGCAACAATTACAAAGGAATTAAAAGGTATTCAGATTGTTGGTGACGATTTATTTGTTACAAACACCGAAAGATTAAGAAAAGGTATTGAAGTTGGGGCAGGTAACGCATTATTGTTAAAGGTAAATCAGATAGGAACACTTTCAGAATCAATTGATGCTGCAAACCTTGCATCTAGAAACGGCTATGGGGTTGTAGTTTCACACAGAAGTGGTGAATCAGAAGATGCAACAATAGCTGATTTAGCTGTTGCATTGAATGCTGGACAGATAAAAACAGGAGCTCCTGCAAGGGGAGAAAGAACTGCAAAATATAACCAATTAATTAGGATAGAAGAAGAGCTCGGATATCCTAAATACGCTGGAAAGAACTTCAGATGTCCATTTTAAATAAATAATTCTATTTTTTTACTTTTTTATTCTATTTTTACAAGGTTAATTATCAAGAAAGTTAATTCGGAGCTCACCGCCATAATAAACACTATATCGAATAAGTTATATAATCATCATGATGACATAATAACCATAATAAGAACTAAATGGTGGTGTTATGGCTACAACCTATGAGTTAAAAATATGCGGAATTGAACAAAATCCTTCGGATTTTGTAGCCCGAAGCAAAGCTCCGGAAGTTCAACACGTTGGGTTCAGGGATAGGATAGAAGACATAGGGAGAGGTTTGGGCGTTGATGGAGTGGTTTATAACTACGAGGATGGAACTGTTAGAATATTGGCAAACTTTGATGATGAGGAACTAAAAGAATTTTTTAAAAAAAGTATAAAGTTTTTGGAAAAAAAAGATAATTTAATTAAAATAGAGGAGATTGAAGAAAAAGAGCTAAATACATTTATTGAGTTTCCAAGTGGAATAAATAGGATTTCAGCAGATGACTTAATAGAATTAAACAAAAATAAGGATTTAACTTCTGTATTAGAAAAGGTAAAGAAGAGTGTAAAAAGTCATCCTTGTTATAAACGAGAATATAGCTTAAAAAGTGATAAATTAAAAAAGGAAACAATATTTAGCTATGTCTTTCACCAGCCTGGAGATAAAAACAGAGAACTAATTCTTACCGTTATGTGTTTTGACGTACTAACTTGACAACAATTTTTGTGATATAATCTAAATATAGCAATGAAATCTTAAAAGCATTTAGGAGGTTACGTATGGAGAAAAATACGTTAGACTTAAGTAATCTTGAAAATTGGCTGTGGGAGGCAGCATGTAAAATACGTGGTCCTGTAGATGCACCCAAGTTCAAAGATTATATATTACCTCTTATCTTTCTCAAACGTTTATCAGATGTTTTTGAAGATGAAGTAAACCATCTTGCAGAAGAGTTTGGGGACATTGAAATAGCATGGAAGTTAATAGAAGAATCTCATCGTCGTGGACAACCGCTAGTGCGATTTTATCTACCCCCAGAGGCTCGATGGGAAGAAATACGCAAGAAAACAACTGGCATTGGCCAGTATCTTACTGATGTAGTGAGGGCGGTGGCAAGAGAAAACCCAAGACTTCAGGGTGTTATAGATGTAGTAGATTTTAATGCCACTGCTGCAGGACAGCGTATAATTGATGATGCTCCGCTGGCTGATTTAGTACAAGTACTAAGTAAATATCGTCTGGGAATCAATGATGTTGAACCGGATATCTTAGGACGAGCTTACGAGTATTTGCTAAGAAAGTTTGCTGAGGGGCAAGGGCAAAGTGCAGGCGAATTTTACACTCCTAAAGAAGTAGCAATATTGATGGCACGTATTCTTGAGCCACAGCCTGGCATGACAGTTTATGATCCCTGCTGTGGTTCAGGGGGCTTACTCATTAAATGTCATCTAAGACTTTTAGAAGTTTATGGAGAAAGACAAAACGGCCGTTTAAAATTACCAACCCATTTTGCACCATTGAGGCTTTATGGGCAAGAAATTAATCCAACCACATTTGCTATGGCTAAAATGAATGCTTTTATTCATGAAATGGATTCAGAAATTGCTTTAGGAGATACCATGCGGAGACCTGCTTTCACCAAGAGTGATAGCAGTCTTATGCAGTTTGACCTTGTTACTGCCAATCCAATGTGGAACCAAAAGTTTTCCACTGAAGTTTATGAACATGATCCTTATAATAGATTTAATTTTGGTATTCCACCATCGTCCAGTGCTGATTGGGGTTGGATTCAACACATGTATGCTTCTTTAAACGAAAAAGGGAAAATGGCCGTTGTATTAGATACTGGTGCAGTAAGTAGGGGCAGTGGTAATCAAGGTTCAAACCGTGAACGTGATATACGCAAAGCTTTCGTTGATAAAGATTTAATTGAATGTGTTATATTGTTACCAGAAAATCTCTTCTACAATACAAGTGCTCCTGGTATTATCTTGGTAATTAACAAAAATAAACGTCATCCTGGAAAAATTCTACTCATTAATGCTTCAAAGTTGTATTCCAAAGGTCGTCCTAAAAATTACTTGGCAGATGAGCATATAGAAAAGATTGCTACTATTTACCATAACTGGACCGCAGAAGAAGGGCTTTCGGCTATTATTACCAATGAAGAAGCTGCTCGCAATGATTATAACCTTTCTCCTAGTAGATATGTATCTCAAAATGGTACAGAAGAAGTTTTACCATTGGAAGAAGCTATGGTTCGGTTGCAAGAAGCA
>JASMTM010000108.1:0-3962 GCA_041694295.1 Petrotogales bacterium | reverse complement strand
CGGAAATTGGTACATTACAGCCTATTTTTGTACAGGTTCTCAAACAGGAAAGAGAGAGCAAGGGGGAAGCTATTTTCAATCTGGCGAATCATGGCTGGAAGGTTTCCAGAATAGATGATTCGAAAATGAAGGTTATAGTTGAAGAGGCACACAGCACCCGCGTTCCCGACTGGATGAGTTTAGGTGCAAGAATTGAATATGATTTTGCCCAGGCAATAAGGAAGGCGATAATATCCAGAAAAATCCCTGGAACTGTAATTTGTTCACGTTCATTGAAGGAACAATTGCAGCATATTATCGATCAGGAGTCCGAAACAATAAGCAAAAAGCCTGTAAGATGTTGTGAATATGACCCTGAAACAAAGGGTATTACACTGTACACATATTTTGGGGATTTAGGTAATCTGTTTGCAACCATTCTTCTTAATATCCAGGGAGTAAAAAGTGTAAAAAGAGACTGGCGAATGTTATTTATAAGGGGAAAGAAAGAACCTGAATATTACCTTGAATTGTTGAAAGAACTTGCCGGCAAAAGTAGAGAAGAACTATCCCATCTCATAACAATGTATATCCTTGACAATCCAAAAACTATGAAGTATTTGTACAATCAGCTGGGTGATTCATTAAAGGATTACGCTGACGAACATGTTATTGCTAAATCACAGGCAGAATTCATAATCGATGAAAGAGTCTGTCAAAATATCGTTGAATCTTAGAAATAAATGCATGATCAATT
The DNA here is from genome assembly GCA_041694295.1 of Petrotogales bacterium. Lineage (GTDB taxonomy): Bacteria > Thermotogota > Thermotogae > Petrotogales > Kosmotogaceae > JASMTM01. Next base: position 3,226 of record JASMTM010000108.1, on the reverse strand, counting down.
TGTTCTCTTTTTTATAGGGTTAGCTATTGTTCATCAGAAAATCCAGAAGATCTTTTGCAGCTTCCAGCGGTCCTTTTTCTTCATAACCTTCAATTCCCAACTGTGTTTTTAGTTCACCAACAAATATTTTATTTTCGAACATTTTTTGTATGAAATGTTTTGCAATTTTTTCGTGTATTTCTTTTCTCTGTACCGCGCCGAAGGGATTTGCAAAATAACTTCTGGTAAGTCCTTCCTCTGATGTTGTCCCTTTTGCTTTTCTTATTCCGCTGGAAAGCACATCGTACGCCTCTTTTTCTGAATCAAATGAAGTAAGCGCTTTTTGATATTTGTCTTTCTTTTCATAATTATTTGCGTAGAGGAAAAGATCAATCTTTGTAGGTTTTATTATCTCCTCATAGTTAGAATAGGGCACAATAACCCGGGCGTTGTGCTCTTCGGGGTTCATAAAAATACTTCTATCCATCGCTGAGTATGCGTATCCTGGCTGTAAATCGTCAAGCCTGACAAATGCACCAGTTTCGGTTCCAAAAGCAACGACTTTATCTCCGATAATCTCCAGTGATCCCATATCGTCTATAACAATCTCTATATCAGAAACGTTTTCACCAAGCCTATTCAACGCATCGATAGTTTCGGATTTACCAGCTCCACTATCGCCCATAATCATTACGTTGAAATGTTTTTCATTTTTTAATTTAATTTTTACCAGTGCTCCATGAACCGGTAGATGTCCTTCATCTATAACAACAAGATTGTGTAATGTAAGAATTATCTTTTTCATGTATCCGAAATAATCAGTGTGATCTTTTCTGCCAAGCAATCCTATATATGTACCATCTTCTTCTTTGTAAATTATTCCATTTGTCTCCTCTTCGTTATTAAAGAAACCGTTTTCGATGCCAAAGAAATATATTGCTTGAGCTTTGGTTTTTTTGAGTTTTTCAAGGTCTCCCAGTTCGAACAAATTGCAGAGTCCTGCTGTGTGCGCAAGGTAATCTTTATATGTAACTACATAGATCAATTTCTTTCCAACAAATATTGGCAACACATACCAATCTGTTGGATTTTGAAGATTCAAGCTATTCATTATAGGTTTATCTATCACTTTGAAAATGCCGCTTCTTTTATTTGATTCGGTATGAAACACAACAGGTGGTTGAAAAACTGCACTCCATATAAATTTCATTTTTTTAAGCTGGGGACATTTTTCAATAATACGCTTATCGAAAAGTTTCAGTGTATCCACAAGAAAACCAACCTGAGCTCCTCCAGGCAGTTGTCTGAGAATCTTTAACCTTTCGTCAGAAACATTTCTAAGAATCTGTCTGTAAGTTGATAATACAAGATTCTTCAGTTCAGAGTTACTTTCAGCTAACATCATCTGTTTATAGTACTTTGATTCTCCTTCAGTGTATTTTTCATATTTGATCATAAAACGATGTTTTTTTCTCCAGGCATTGTAAAGCTTCTCTACGAAAATAGCCAATGATTCCTTATAATCTTTTACATCGGGAAAATTGTAATAACTGGATGTGTCAACATATCCCAATTTGTTCATGAATAGAGACTGCATCAAATGCATAATGGAGTAGATATCATATTTTCTCCCTTTATTCTTGAATTTATCCAAAAATGGCATTAATTCACAATTTCTTCTTACACAGTCATCAATTATTTCCTCTATTAATCCCTTTAAAACCTTAGAGTTTAATATTTGAGAAACGGCTTTATAGGAAATGTTCCCGTTCAAAATAATTGTTCTCAATTTAGATCACCACTTTATTAACAGAATTTTGAACTATTATATCACCACAAATAAATATTCAGAGTAATAAAATTCTGTTTTGAAAATGGGTTTTTGCCATTAAGAAATATATATGTAACTTAATTAAAAAAAGTGAAATATACATATCATATAATGCACATATGTTCTGCACAAATGTGAGGAGGTTATTAAATGTCAGGAAAAATAATAAGAATGAACAGGATTTTTGATAAGGATGGTAGAAGTGTTGTTATTGCTATAGACCATGGACAATTTCAGGGAGCAATTGATGGTATCAAAGATATGCCGGAAACCTTGAAAAACATCACAGCAGGTAATCCTGATGCAATAATAATTAACCCAGGTGTTCTAGAAAAACATGGAAACCTTATCCCAAGGAATGTTAGTGTCATCTTAAGAATAACTGGAGCTTCAACAAATTACAGCACAGAATTTGACTACCATAGGCAAACAACTTCAGTTAGCCACGCTCTCGAGTTAGGTGCTGATGCTGTTATTGTAATGGGTTTTATTGCTGGTAGTGGGGAAAATCAGTCTTTGTGTTTAATAGGCAAAATTGCTCAAGAATGTAACAGAAAAGGTGTACCTCTTGTGGTGGAAATGCTGCCTCAAGATATGGAACATTTTACTGATCCAAAATATATTGGTATTGGAGCGAGATCTGCTTATGAATTGGGTGCTGATGTTATCAAAATATATTACACAGGCAAAGAATCATTTAAAGAAATTACTTCTTCTGTTCCAGTTCCAGTATTAGTAGCTGGAGGGCCAAAAGATAAAGAAGCTTTCGAAACAGCAAGAGAATCAATAAATAGTGGCGCAAAAGGTATTGCTTTTGGCAGGAATTGTTTTCAGGCAGAAGAACCATGTAATTATGTAAAGAAATTAGTAGAAATAGTACACAAAAAATAATGGAGGTTTTCAAAATGAGGAAGCCATTAATAGTGTTTCTAACATTATTGTTAAGTTTAGTATTATTTGGTTTTCAAGGTACTGTTTTCATTGATGAAAATCAAAATGAAATAAAAGAAGTAGATGAAACGGTTTTAAAGGGTGTTTTAGTTTCAGACGGTAGAGAAATAGTTGTAACAGATAATCAAGGAAAATATAACTTGAGCACAGAAGAACCATTTATTTTTGTAATTATGCCCAGTGGTTATAGTTCAGATAGGTGGTTTTTTTCTACAAAATCAGATACTCATAACTTTCCGCTCAATGAAGTGAAAAATGATAATAATTTCTTTGCTGTAGTTAATGACATCCATTATGCTGAAAACGAGGAAGAATTTTCTAAGGCATTGAGTGACCGATGGATGGAATATGATCCAAATATCTACATGGAAAAGCTTAATAATAAACTGGAAAATATCAGACCTTCATTTGTAATAGCTCTGGGTGATATAGGTGCAAGTGTTCGAGATATTGAAAATGAAAAAG